>JAVLFR010000157.1:0-5727 GCA_046052785.1 Limnohabitans sp.
GACGGTACCTACAACATCGGCATTACGGCCACAGACATTGCGGGAAATGTTAAATCTGCAGCCCCCGTGGTTCTTGAGGTGGACACAGTGGTCGCCAACCCAGTGGTGTATAGCCTAGACACACAGGTCGGAATTTCAGACGGAGCTGCAAAGGTCAACGGTGTGGTGTTCACCAACGATGACACGCCCACCATCAAGGGGTTGGCCGAAACTGGTTCTGAAGTCACCATCACTGATTCGTCTGGTAATTTCTTGGGTACGGCCATGGCTAACGGTCCTGTGGTGAATGGCCAATCTGCTTTTACTTTCCAAGTGGATAATGCCCATGTTCTGAGCCAAGGTTTGCACACCTTCAACTTCATCACCACCGACCGTGCAGGTAATGTCAGTGCGCCCACACCGCAGGTCATTGGGGTTGACTCCATCACCACGGCCCCCACCGTGTCCATGACAGATGCCGTTAATTCCGGCGGCTTGACGTTTACCAATGACAACACGCCGACCATCAACGGTGTGGCAGAAGCTGGTGCTACTGTTGAATTTAAAGATCAATCAGGTAACACCTTGGGCAGCGTGACGGCAGGTTCAAACGGTGCTTATTCGTTCACGCCCACTACTGCCATGGCAGACGGCGCCAAAACCATCACGGCAAAGGCCACAGATGCTTTGGGTAATACAGCCTCCAGCACCTACAACCTCACGGTTGACACACAAATTGCTGCCCCTACATTGAGTGCAGGATCACCAGCCCTGACAGTTGGCGGCGTGACCTACGACAAAGACAGCACGCCCACCATCACAGGCACTGCTGAGGCAGGCTCGACTGTGACCGTCAAAGACGGCAACACTGAGTTGGGCACCGCTGTGGCAGGTGCTGATGGGACATACTCTTTCACAGTACCGAACGCGATGTCCGAGGGTGGTCATACCTTGAGCGTTTCTGCCAAGGACATTGCGGGTAACGTCAGCGATGCTGCCACTCAAACTGTCACCATTGACACCCGTGCGCCCGATACGCCCACAGAATCTGTGGCAGCTTCAGCCACTGTGACTTTTGGTGGCGTAACCTACGACACAGACCGCACGCCGACCATCTCGGGTAGAGCCGAGGCGGGTTCCACCGTCACCATCATGGATGGTGAGACGGTTTTGGGTTCTGTGACAGCTAATGACCAAGGTGCTTACAGCTTCACAGTAGCTGATGTAAACCAACTCTCTAGTGGCACCTACAACTTCAGCGTCACGGCCACTGACTTGGCTGGAAATACCAGCTCAGCATCTCCTGCCATCACCAGGAATGTCGTCTGCTACATGTCAGGCACACGCTTGCAAACCCAAGACGGCTGGAAGCTGGTCGAGCAACTCAACGTGGGTGATTTGCTCAAAACCGTCTCAGGCAAACTGCAGCCCGTGACCTGGTTGGGCCACAGCACCATCGACTGCCGTCGTCAGAACAACAAGCAACACGCCTACCCCGTGCGCATTGCGCAACATGCTTTTGGCCATCAACTGCCCGAGCGTGATTTGTATGTGAGCCCCTTGCACTCTATCTACGTGGAGGGTGTCATGATTCCTGCGATTCACTTGGTCAATGGCGTGACCGTGACGCAGGACCAGCAAGAATCTTTGGTGACTTATTACCACGTCGAGCTGCCCCAGCACGACGCGGTGTTTGCTGAAGGCCTGCCTGCAGAAACTTACCTCGACACCAGCCCTGAGAACCGTCATTTCTTCTCGAAGAACAACGGCGACCAAAAGGTGTTTGAGATGAATCTGCAGTTCCCCGCCTGTCCTGAGGGCACTCCAGTGTGGCAACACATTTGGAACACCCAGGGCTATGCGCCGTTGACGCAGTCTGGCCCCATCTTGGAGGCTGTCAAAGTCTCGTTGATGCAGCGGGCTCAACGGGTACAAGAAGCGCAGCGCTTATCTGCTTGACCGCACTACCCAAGACCCGTGTATTTTTTGTAGGCGATTTTGATCAAATTTTCTACACCCTGACGACTGAGGAACTCGGCCGAGGTCAAAAAATCAATCAACACCATGTCGGTGGTCATCCCCACACGAGGCTGCACAACCGCCATTGACTCAGGTTGACGCGCGAGGAATATTTTGTAAGCAGCGATGACGTCCTCAGAGGTGACATTCATCACTTTGAGCTGTCCGTTCGCATCCGCTGTTTTTTCTCCCCCCTGATGCGCTATCTCAATCAATAGGTTCATCTCATCTGGGATGATGGCTTGAAACGAGTGTTCGTTCAAAGAGGTGTTCACCATTTTGGGATTGATGAAAATTTTGGCGCCATTCGCTCTGAGTGCCGCACTGAATGCGACATGCTCACAAACCTGCCCACCCCAAGGACCTGTGGTACTCGTTCCCTCGTAGCGCACATGGTCTAAAAATTCAGTCTTATAAATGCCCAGACCGCCAAACGACGAGTCCACCTCAATCCACTGTGACTCTTGCGGCACCTGAATCATGCGAGAAAAAACCGCGCTGTAAGTTGCCACATCCTTGCTGAGCTTCATATCTTCAAGAAAGAATTTTTGCTGCCAACAATCGCCTGGATTCCAAACTGGGTGCCGCAAGGCCCAAATGTCGTAATAGAGTCCATTTTGATTGGACGTTACCCCTCCCCAGTCATCGCGATCAAAGCTCGACATCACGCCCTCTTGGGTGAGCTGCGATTGCGAGTTATCTAAATCGGCCACAACAAGGTAGTTGGCGCCCATCAGCAACGGATTGGTTCTCACCTCGTCCAAACAGGCGTTGCGACAAAAGGCGATGCGCTCGGTGCGCAGTGGCATCTCGGGCGCCAGACTTCCCATCGATTTGAAATGGAAATTCGGCACCAAGGCCTGCAGGGTAGCCAAGCAATCGACAGTTCTGTCTGAGCTGTCAGACTCCACAATGAACCAGTGCAAGTCTTTGAACAAGGCAAAGGCTTTGGAGAGTTTCAAAACATCTTGTTCCAAGTATTTGAAACAGTCGCGCACGGTGCCCACAATGACCACCTTGCTGTTCAGTAATTGTTCGTTCAAGTGCGCTTAACCCAAAATAAAATTCAATATATCACGTTAATCCATCCCCCCGCTCGGGCCACCTTCGATCTGTGCCAACAGGTCTTTCTCAATCGCTTTGACCGACCAAAACCGCTGCATCACCAGCGCGCTCAAAGCCTCTTTACTCAAGGCTTGGTGGTAATGACCTCGCCAGCTGGGATCGTTTTTCAGAGACAGCACGCCCGCTACAGACTCCATCAAGGCCTGTTCCGCGTTTTGCATTATCGCGTGACGAACAGCTTGGGTGCTGTTGTCAGATAAGTCGTACTGTTGGTCAAAGTACTTGAACAAGTCTTGCAGCCCCTTGAAGTCCTGGTTGGCCAAAATGATGTTGGAGTACTCAATGAACTCAGCGGCCCGCCCTGTCAGCTGGGGCGACTGCGCCTGCGTGGTCCACTCGACCCTTGGAAAATAATTAGGCGGCGGCTCTTCAATCGTTTTCTCAGCAGGCACTGGCAATTGCTTTGGGTCTTCATTCAATTCTTGAGGGGGCAGCTCATGGATCTGTTCCTGAGTCTGTGGCTGAGATGCTTCTTTTGTGGCATCTGGGCTGGCGAGCTCCTCGGCCTGAGGCTCAGCCGAGGTCTCCTCTAAGGGTTGAGCTGAGGGTGTATCTAAGTCTAAGGGAGTATCTAAAGCGCTTGGCACGGGCACTTCAACCATCTGCTGAGGCTCTGGCACTTTCGGTTTTTCAATTGGTGCTTGCACCACCAACGGTTCAAAACCCGACAAGTCGTAGAGTGAGCGCAGCGACATCAACCGGTGGTGAATCTCTTTAGAAGAACTGGCCTTGGTGCGTTGGCTCAGCAAACTATCTAAGAAGGCTTGTATCTCTTGGGGCAAACGCGCGCGAAATTCGTCTTGCCAACTGTGCCAAGAGAAGTCAGAGCCGTCAGTTTTTTTCAGGTGCGTGCGCGCAATATTTTGCGAGGCCTCTTGAGGCTCCACCAAAATCACCACGCGTTCACGTCCGAGCAAAATACCAAAATGCGTCAAGCGGTTTGAGCGATCGCTCTCGACGTTAAAAATCTCCCCTTGGTTGACCAAGGCGCTGTGTCCTTTGACCCCGCTGTCTGGCTGAAGGATGTACCAATGCACCTTGGCGTCTTGCAGTGTGACCACGCCCTGTTGGGTGGCGTGCAAGTTCAAGGTTTCGCTAAAACTCTCAAGCGGGCGCAAGTAATGACGCTGCGGGTCTTTAGGGTCTTGGTCGTAGCCTTGACGCACATCGATCGAAATTCCCGCAGGCAACTCGAAGTAACGACGGTTGAGGTACTCATAAAGCCAGCTCCCCTTGTCGTAATTCACGCCCCACGGCGGGGCCATGGTGTCTTGGTCCAGCGTGTGACCAAACAACGTGACCCGCGTGCCATGCTGCAACACAAAGTCTGGACGCTGTGCGTCGGCGATGGTGCGGTGGTAGACCACGTTGCCGCTGGCATCGTTGAAGCCTTGTATGCCAAACACATCAAACTTGGGGTTGTAGCGAATGATGATGGTGTGCCCCACCCCACCCTTCCAAGATTCGTACTGCACCCCAAAATGGTTGCGCGTGAGGGAAGAAATTTTGGCCCCCACGCCGTAGTTTTCAAACGTGTTGACCGAGCTGCCTGAAGCAGAAATGCTGTTGAGTAAATTGTTCATTTGCTCCAAACTCATGCCATCACCGTTATCGGTGAAGCACAGCTTGAACATGCCACTGTGCGCCTGAATGGTGTGGTTGTAGTCCACCAACACACGTCGTCCTGGCAAGCCTGTGCGCACGCAGGCTTCGATCGAGTTTTGCACGAACTCACGCATGAATTGCTCGGGCGTGCAGTCACGGCCGAGGTTGCGTATCAGCGCTGTCAGCCCTTGCTGGTTGACCGAGGTCGGTTTAAATCCAATTGTGTCTGCCATCCAACCACTCCCAGTTTCATTGTTAACTTCAGTTTCAAATCCATGTGCGTCACGATTATCATGAGCCTATGTTGCAATCTTCTAAGGGCTTTAACCTCATCGGCTACGCCACCTCCCCGATGGGTTTGGGCGAAGACCTTCGGTCTTTTGCAGCCATGCTCAATTTCTTAGGCATTACCTTTTCAGTCACCGACATACCGACCGACGCGCAAGGGCAAGTCCGCGTGAGTTGGGAGCACCTCACCTTCCACGACTACGACACCAGCGTCTTCTTCATGTCGCCGATGGAGTGCCAAAAACTGGCCAACCAACACCCCCAACTCTTTAGCCAACCCAAACGAAGGGTGGGCTACTTTTTGTGGGAGTTGCCAGACTTTCCCAGCCAACACACACCATCACTCAAGTTGGTAGACCACATTTGGTGCCCCACCCGTTTTGTGCAGCAAACGCTTTTTACACAGTCGCGTCAGCTCACGCTTTCACTCCCCCTGCCGGTCGTACAACACCCGCCATCAGGACGCAAATTTCGCAAAGAGCACAAGGTGCCCGCTAGGGACTTTGTGTGCTTGTTTATGTTTGACCTTCACTCCACAATGACCCGCAAAAACCCGCAAGCGCTGTTGCGGGTTTTCTTGAAATTCGCCCACACACATCCCAACGCACACCTGTTTTTAAAAGTGAGCCGTTGGCAAAACATGGGACGCGACGCCCTCACTTGGATACCCATTCACCCCCGCATCAAGGTCATCAAGGACACCTTGACGCC
>JAVLFR010000158.1:0-4573 GCA_046052785.1 Limnohabitans sp.
GCGGTATGGGCGTGGCGCTCATCATCAGCATGTGCGGCTCTTGCTGTGGCATGCCGTCGTGCGTGAGCATCTTCTCGCGCAGGGCCAAGCGCTGTGCCACGCCAAAGCGGTGTTGCTCGTCGATGATGGCCAAGGCCAAGTTTTTGAACTGCACCTGCTCTTGAATCACCGCATGCGTGCCCACCACCAGCGCCGCTTCCCCACTGGCGATGAGGCTGAGCATTTCGGTGCGTTCTTTTTTCTTTTGGCTACCCGTGAGCCATGCCACGCGTTTACCCAGCGGCGTGAGCAAGGGCTCTAGCCAGCCAATGAGTTTGCGAAAGTGTTGCTCGGCCAAAATTTCTGTCGGGGCCATCAGCGCGCATTGCCAGCCACCATCCATCGCGACGGCGGCGGCCAAGGCGGCCACCACGGTTTTGCCCGAACCCACATCGCCTTGCAGCAATCGGTGCATAGGCACTTGGCGCATCAAGTCTTGTGCGATTTCCTCACCCACCCGTCGCTGCGCACTCGTCAAACCAAAGGGCAACACGCCCAAGAGCTGCTCGTGCAACCCCCCTTTTGTTAGCGTCAAGGCGGGAGCGCGCAGCTCGTCACGGGCGCGTTTCGATTGCAGCTGCGATAACTGCTGCGCCAGCAACTCTTCGGCTTTCAACCGTTGCCACGCAGGGTGGGTGCGGTCTTCCAACTGTGCCAGCGACACATCGGGCGCAGGGTGATGCAAAAAATGCAGCGACTGCTCAAGGCCCCACGCCTTCGCGCCAGCACTCATGGCCGATTGCGGCATGTACTCAGGTGGAATCGTCTCTACAAACGCACCATGACGCGCCGCATGCACCAGCCCGCTGTGCACCGCCTTGCGCAAATACACCTGCGGCAAGCCTGCCGACGTGGGGTACACCGGCGTGAGCGCATGGGGCAACTCGCCACCCGCCATGTGAAAGCTGGGATGCATCATGGTGCGACCCATGAAACCGCCCTTCACCTCACCACGCAAACGCAGCTGGTTACCCACTGCCAAAGCTTTTTGTTGAGATGGGTAAAAACTGAAAAAGCGCAAGGTGCAAGTGTCAGAGCCATCGTCCACCACCACCAGCAATTGGCGACGTGGCTTGTAGGTGATTTCGCACGACAACACCGTGGCTTCGATTTGCGCCATGTCGCCCTCGCGCGTGTCGGCCAGCCGCACGATGCGCGTTTCATCTTCGTAGCGCAGGGGCAGGTGCAAGGCCAAATCAATGTCGCGGTCCAACCCAAGCTTGCGCAACGCTTTTTGCGGCGCGGAGAGAGGTTTGGTTTCTGGCTTGGCTGGCATTGCAACGGATTGTGCCCGCCTACTGAGAGAGGAGAGAGCGCTCTCAGCATTACAATTGCAACACATGCTTTTAAAGGGCGGATTTATGAAAACTTCCACACTGCCAGCCATTCGCGTCAAACCCGAACTGCGCGAAGCCGCCGAGCGGGCATTGCGCCCCAATGAGACCTTGTCCAAACTCATGGAATCGTCGCTGGAAAGCTTCATCTCGCACCGCGCTGCTGAAGACGAGTTCATCAGCCGCGGCCTTCGCGCTGCTGAAACTGCTCGCCAAGACAACAAATACGTCAGCGCCAAAGACGTGCTGACACAACTCGACCAACGCATCGCCACAGCCAAGCGCAAATGAACCGCTTTGAAGTTCGCTTCACCGAAGAAGCGCGTGAAGACCTCATTCGCCTGTTCGACTTCTTGTTGCAGTTTGACCTTGACGTGGCCTTGCGCGCCCGACAGACCATTGAAGACAGTCTCGTGCTGCTAGAGCAATTTCCCTTTACCTGTCGTAAGGCCGCAGATGGCGCACACGGGCCTCGCCTAAGAGAACTTGTCATCTCTTTTGGCTCAACAGGCTATGTGGCGTTGTTTGAAATCGACGATGCCGTGACAGTGACAGTTTTGGCACTACGCCACCAGCGCGAAGCAGACTTTCACTAAGCCTTCGGGTCTTGGGACTTTTCGCGCACTCGCTCATTTAACGAACTTTTAAGCCTTTAAAAACAGCCGTGCCAAAATCACGGCTGTTTTTACTTGGAACGGGCCCGTCCGGCCCTCAAGCACATGTCACACACATACACGCTCAGCGATTTCGATTTCGAACTGCCTGCGTCCCTGATTGCCCAGCACCCCGCCTCTGAACGAAGCGCCTCGCGCTTGCTGGATGGCCGACACGCTGAGTTTGCCGACCACACCTTCAAAGACCTGCCCTCGCTGCTGAAAGCCGGCGATTTGCTGGTGTTCAACGACACTGAAGTGGTGAAGGCGCGTTTGTTTGGCGAAAAGCCCACGGGCGGCAAGCTCGAACTCTTAGTCGAACGGGTACTGACGAACCACGAAGTGGTGGCCCACATGAAGGTGAGCAAAAAGCCGCCAATGGGCACCGAGCTGCTGATGAGTGGCGGCGAAAACAAAGGCGGATTCACAGCCACGCTGTTGGGTCGCTGGCCTGATGTGGACGGGCCGCTGTTTCACTTCAAGTTCAGTGACGAACCGCACACCCTCATGCAAGCGCACGGTCACATGCCGCTGCCGCCCTACATTGAGCGCCACCAAAACACGGCTGACGCGCAACACGAAACCCTCGAGGCCAAAGCCGAGGACGAACGCCGTTACCAAACTGTGTTTGCCAAACACCCAGGTGCCGCCGCCGCACCCACTGCCGCGCTGCATTTTGACGAAGGCGTGCTGCGAGGGCTAGAGGCGCAAGGCGTTGCGCGCGCCAGCGTCACGCTGCATGTGGGCGCGGGCACGTTTCAGCCGGTCAAGACCGAGAACTTGGCTGAGCACCGCATGCACAGCGAGTGGTACAACATCCCGCCCGAAACCGTGCAAGCCCTTGCCGACTGCCGCGCACGGGGCGGTCGTGTGGTGGCGGTGGGCACGACCAGCGTGCGCACGCTCGAGAGCTGGGCGCAAAGTGGACTGACGCGTGGCGACACGCACATCTTCATCACGCCTGGCTTTGAGTTCAAAGTGGTGGATGTGCTGATCACCAACTTTCATTTGCCCAAAAGCACCTTGCTGATGCTGGTCAGTGCGTTTGCAGGCTTTGGGCACATGCATGCGCTGTACCGCCACGCGATTGCCCACCAATACCGATTCTTCAGCTATGGCGACGCCATGCTGTTAGAGAAAAAATCTGCTTGAAAGACTGACCATGTTGAAGTTTGACGTTCTCAAAAAAGACACCCCTGCCGCAGACGGCAGCTATGCAGGCAGTCACGCCCGCCGCGGCACGCTCACGCTCAACCACGGCGTGGTGCAAACGCCGATCTTCATGCCTGTGGGCACCTACGGCACGGTCAAAGGCGTGATGCCGCGCAGCTTGGAAGACATGGGGGCACAAATCATCTTGGGCAACACCTTTCATCTGTGGATGCGCCCAGGCCTCGATGTGATGCAAAGCTTTGGTGGCTTGCACGAGTTTGAGCGCTGGCACAAACCCATCCTCACCGACAGTGGTGGTTTTCAAGTGTGGTCGCTCGGCGCGATGCGCAAGATCACCGAAGAAGGCGTGACCTTTGCCTCGCCCGTCAACGGCGACAAGCTGTTCATGTCGCCCGAGGTGAGCATGCAAATCCAAACCACGCTCAACAGTGACATCGTGATGCAGCTCGACGAGTGCACACCCTACGAAACCAAAGGCCACCTCACCACCGAGGCCGAGGCGCGCAAGTCAATGGAGATGAGCCGCCGCTGGGCCGTGCGCAGTAAGGACGAGTTTGCACGGCTGGAGAACCCCAACGCTTTGTTTGGCATCGTGCAAGGTGGCATGTTCACCCACTTGCGCCAAGAGTCGTTGGACGCTTTGGTGGAAATGAACTTCCCTGGCTACGCCGTGGGCGGCGTGAGCGTGGGCGAACCCAAAGACGAAATGTTAGAGATCATGGCGCACACGCCGCATCGATTGCCCGAGGACAAGCCACGCTACCTCATGGGCGTGGGCACCCCAGAAGATTTGGTGCAAGGCGTAGCCGATGGCGTGGACATGTTTGACTGCGTCATGCCGACGCGCAATGCGCGCAACGGCACCATCTTTACCCGCTATGGCGACTTGAAACTGCGCAACGCGCGGCACAAGGCAGACCACGGCCCGCTGGACAGCACCTGCACCTGCTACACCTGTGCGGGCCACACGCGACCTGACGGCACCACCAGCGGCGGCTTTAGTCGTGCCTACTTACACCACCTCGACCGCTGCGGCGAAATGCTTGGCCCCATGTTGACCACCGTGCACAACCTGCATTACTACTTGAACCTCATGCGTGAAGTGCGTGAGGCTTTGGAGGCGGAGCAGTTTGGTGCGTTCCGCGCCAAGTTCAAAGCAGACCGCGCACGCGGGGTTTAAGCCTCAGTGGTGAACACCGTCAACACGCCCGTGTAGCCATGCAGCGCTTGATGCGCGATTTCGCCGTCCGCAAAAAAACCCACCAGCGGCACATCTCCTAAGGCGCGGCGCACGATTTGCAGCTCCGCACTTTCTCCTCCAAAGTGGGGGCCGCCTCGCCCCGCGCAGCTGACATAAATTGCGCCCGCCATTCG
>JAVLFR010000159.1:0-2635 GCA_046052785.1 Limnohabitans sp.
GGCGTGGTGAAAGAAAACTACCGCCGCTACGCCTGTGTGGGCCAAGACGGTGCAGCCTCTGACTCAGGGGAAAGCGGCGCGGGCTGCGGTTTCTCGATCAGCAAAACTCCAGGGGGTCGCACCTTTGATGCGGCCGAAGTCGAGCAGTTTTTGACCGACAAAAAGATTGGCCCCCTTGACGGCTTTCGCTCCAAAGCAGGCTGGCCCTTCACGGCTGAAATCGCGCTCAAATACAGCGAAGAAGACCAAAACTGGAAACTCGAATTCGACTTTGGTGATGACGGCGCGGACTCCGGCGAGATCGTCGAATTCAGCGACGCACCTCCTTTGGGCAATTGCCCCAAATGCGGCAGCCCTGTGCATGAGCACGGCAGCAACTACCTGTGCAGCAAAGCCGTGCCCACCCATGCACAAGCCACCCCCAGCTGCGATTTCAAGAGCGGCAAAATCATTTTGCAGCAGCCCGTGGAGCGCGAGCAAATGACCAAGCTGTTGAACGAAGGCAAAACCGATTTGCTCGACAAGTTTGTATCCATGCGCACCCGTCGCGCGTTCAAGGCGTTTTTGCAATGGGATGGCGAAGCGGGCAAAGTGAACTTCGCGTTTGAGCCTCGCGTGAGCAAATACCCACCCAAAGGCGGCAAAACACCCACCACCAACGCGCTCATCAAAGCCGCGGGTAAAAAAGTGCCCGCCAAAACCACCAAGGCCGCCAAGACTGCCCAAGTCAAAGCTGACAAAGCAGCCAAGCCCAAAGTGCCACGCAAAGTCACAGCGGGCTATTTGCCCAGCGACGATTTGGCCCACGTGATTGGCGCCGAGGCCTTGGCCCGCACCGAGGTCATCAAAAAGCTGTGGGACTACATCAAGGCCAACGGCTTGCAAGACGCCACCAACAAACGCGCGATCAATGCCGATGCCAAACTCTTACCCGTGTTTGGCAAGGCCCAAGTGACCATGTTTGAGCTCGCGGGTATTGCTGGCAAACACCTGCGTCCGATCGGTGAGTGACATGAGCGCCCACGCCCAACCCATGATCGCCACGCCGCAGGCGATGCACTTTGCGCAGACCTTGGCGCTGCAAAGCGGGGCCAGCCTGCGCGACTACACGCTGGCTTACGAGACCTACGGCACGCTCAATGCCGACCGTTCCAACGCGGTGTTGGTGTGCCATGCGCTCAACGCCTCGCACCATGTGGCGGGCGTCTACGAAGGCCAAGCCAAAAGCGAAGGCTGGTGGGACAACATGATTGGCCCGGGCAAGCCCGTGGACACCCACCACTTTTTTGTGATTGGCGTGAACAACCTCGGTTCATGCTTTGGCTCGACAGGGCCGATGCACACCCACCCCGACACAGGCAAGGTCTACGGCGCAGACTTCCCCGTGGTGACCGTCGAAGACTGGGTGAATGCCCAAGCCCTGTTGCTCGACCGCCTCGGCATCACCCAACTGGCCGCCGTCTTAGGTGGCAGCTTGGGTGGCATGCAGGCCCTGAGCTGGACCCTGCAATACCCCGAGCGCGTGCGTCATGCCGTGGTGGTGGCCAGCGCGCCCAACTTGACAGCCGAGAACATCGCCTTCAACGAAGTGGCGCGTCGTGCCATCGTGACCGACCCCGACTTTCATGGCGGCCACTTTTACGCGCATGGCGTGGTGCCGCAACGCGGTTTACGCATCGCGCGCATGGTGGGCCACATCACCTACCTGAGCGACGATGTGATGAACGAAAAGTTTGGTCGCAAGTTGCGCCCGGCTGCTGTGCTGGATGGCGCAACGCAAGCGCTTGACGTGTCTGCGGCCAACGCCGAGACGCGCGACTATCTGTACACCACGCAAGAGGTGGAGTTTCAAATCGAAAGCTACCTGCGCTACCAAGGCGACAAATTCAGCGAGTACTTTGACGCCAACACCTATTTGCTGATCACCCGCGCGCTCGACTACTTTGACCCCGCACGCACTTATGGCGGCGATTTGTCAGCCGCCTTTGCCCGCACCGCCGCCAAATTTTTGCTGGTCAGCTTCACCACCGATTGGCGCTTTTCGCCCGCCCGCAGCCGCGAGATGGTGCAAGCCTTGCTCGACAACCAACGCGATGTGAGCTACGCCGAAATCGATGCGCCGCACGGCCACGATGCCTTTTTGCTGGACGATGCGCGCTACCTGCGGTTGATGCGTTCTTATTTTGCGCGCATCCACGAGGAACTTGCCGCACACCCGAGAGGCGACGCATGACCCACGACAACTTGCTGGCCTTTGCCGCCCTGGTGCCCCCAGGCAGCCGCGTCCTTGACCTTGGCTGCGGCGATGGCGCACTGCTGGCCCACTTGCAACAACACAAAGCCTGCACCGGTTACGGCGTGGAGTTGGACGACGCCAATGTGCACGCCTGCGTGCAACGCGGCGTGAATGTGCTGCAACTCAACCTCGACTTGGGGCTCAGCGTGTTTGCCGACCAATCGTTTGACGTGGTGCTGCAAATCGACACCTTGCAACACTTGCGCAACGCCGAAACCATGCTGCGCGAAACCGCACGCGTGGGCAAAACCGGCATCGTCGCCTTCCCCAACTTTGCCCATTGGCCCAACCGCCTGAGCATTCTGCAAGGTCGCATGCCCGTGACCAAACGCTTGCCCT
>JAVLFR010000160.1:0-4806 GCA_046052785.1 Limnohabitans sp.
GGCCAGGGGCTGCGTGAGCGCCGAGCTCGGGTAAATCGCTCCCCCACTGGGCGTGGGCAGGCAGCGCTTGAACTATGGTGTAGCGCGTGAACTCTGAGTGCCGCTCCCAGATCAACTTGAAGCCGCTGCACTCAAGCTGTAAAAAATTCCCCTTCATTTGCTCGAATTCCAAGGCTTGAGTCTGCGGTAGCCGCTTGAGGTGCTCAAACTCTTGTGCCGTTGTTACTTTGGCATTCAAGACCGCCACATAAACCACCAGGGCAGGCAAGGCAAAGGTCGCAGAGGGGCGGGTATGAATTTCGTTATGAAGCAACACCCGCTGCGGGTCGTCGGCAGGCAAGTACTTGGATAGCGTCGCGTTCATATGGGCTCCCCATGCGTTGAAAGACTGAAAGTGTCAATCTGTATTGACAATAGTATATGTAATGCTATATTTACTTCAAGAGGTGCCTTGGCATCTGGGTAAATTCCTTAAAGGGGGCGTTATGAGTCTATCCATGCGAGCCGAACAGGCGCTGAAGGCGCACTTTGATGCGGCCAAAGGCGTTGGAGCGCCGCCCCGGTTGCAAGCATCGATGCACCATGCGGTGTTTTCTGGTGGCGCCAGGATTCGGCCTCAGCTGTGTTTGGCCGTGGCCACGGCATGTGGGGACGATGCCCCTGAGCTGACCAATGCCGCCGCAGTCGCTTTGGAATTGATGCACTGTGCGTCATTGGTGCATGACGATATGCCCGCGTTTGACAACGCAGATTTCCGCAGGGGCTTGCCAACGGTTCATAAAGCCTTCAGCGAGCCGTTGGCGCTGTTGGCGGGTGACGGTTTGATTGTCATGGCCTACCAGGTGTTGATCAATGCCGGTCGGCAACACCCTGAGCGGCTGATTGCACTGATGGACAACCTCTCAAAAGGCGTTGGGTTGCCCCATGGCATTGTGGCGGGACAGGCGTGGGAATGTGAAACATCTGCGGACTTGGCGCAATACCAGCGTTCAAAAACAGGCGCTTTGTTTGTTTCTGCCACTTGTGCGGGGGCGATTGCCAGCGGTCAATCGCCCAAGCCTTGGGCGGCCTTGGGTGCTTTTTTGGGCGAGGCTTACCAAGTCGCAGACGACATACGTGATGTCTTGGGAGACATCGCGATGTTGGGCAAACCCGTTGGACAAGACAAACTCAATGAGCGACCCAGCTCCGCCCAAGCCATGGGTTTAGAGGGTGCAATTCAACACTTTGATTCCTTGATTGATCAAGCTGGAAAAGCCATTCCTGATTGCGCTTGTCGAGACATGTTGACGCAATTGGTGTTGTTGGAGTCACAGCGCTTAGTCCCTAAATCGATGTGTGAAGCCTATCGAAAACGTGCGGCCAGCAGTCCGCCCGTCAAAACGCGAACCTCACGCACGCGTGCGACGCGTCAACAACAAATCATTGAATGAGCAAGCCCATGAATGCCGCTCCTTTCGCTGATTCCTTCATGAAATTGTCTACTTGGCATAACTGGTTGTTGCATGGCTTGGAGCGGCTTTACGCCAACCCCAAGCTGTATCAATGGTCCTTGACTAACCCGTTCACCCGTTGGATCACCAAGCGCCGAACACAACAAATTTTCGACTTGATGTCGGGTTTTGTTTACTCACAAGTTCTGCTGGGTTGTGTGCGTTTAGATCTATTCAAAATGCTTTATCAAAGGCCCTTGGACCTTGAGCAAATCTCACGTCAAACCAAGGTGCCACCAGAAACGCTACAGCGGTTACTCCTGTCTGCTGTTTCTTTAGGTCTGTTGGAGCACCGCAGCCAACAAAGATTTGGTTTGGGTGCCTTGGGTGTGCCCCTGGCCATTCACGAAGGTATTGGCGCCATGGTCGAGCACAACCATTTGTTGTACCAAGACATGCAAGACCCCGTGGCTTTTTTAAACAATGCTTGGCGCGGTGGTATGGCTGACTATTGGCCCTACGCCCATGATGAGCAGGCCTCCGAGCGCGCGGCCCAAGACAAGTTCAGTCGCTATTCGGATTTGATGGCGTCATCGCAAGAATTTGTCGTGCAAGAAATTCTGGGGTCTTACTACTTTGAAGAACACCGTTGTGTGTTGGATGTGGGTGCAGGGAAGGGTCGATTTGCCAGTGAACTGGCTTTGTATGCCCCGCATTTGAAGCTGAAATTGTTTGACTTGCCTCCCGTGCTTGAGTTGGCCAAGGCCAATTTTCAAAGCAAAGGGTTGATCGATCGGTTGACCGTGTGCCCCGGGAACTTCTTGCACGACCCGTTACCGCCAGGTGCTGACTTGGTCACGCTGGTTCGCGTCGCCCATGACCACCCGGACGACGTGGTTCAACTGTTGTTACAAAAAATCCATGACGCACTGCCCGTAGGCGGCACCTTGCTTTTGGCCGAACCCATGGCGCAAAGCCATGCAGGTGGCTCGGATGGGGCTGCACAAACAGATGCTTATTTCCATTTTTATTTGCTTGCCATGGGAGCAGGGCGACTCAGAACGCCATACGAGTTGATGCGCATGATGCGCCAAGCCGGCTTTGGCAGCATTGAGCAGGTACCCAACAACATGCCCATTCACGCGCAAATTCTTTTGGGACGCAAGCATAAGTGTTTGCCCTAGTTTTCTTGATAAACTGTAAATCATTCTTGACACAAATCAATGTAAGGTTAAAAATACAGTCATGAAATCCACCGCTGTCGTTTTTGATAGACCCAAGCAATTGTCTTTGCAGGCGCTCGAGCTGCCGCAAGTCAAAGCGGGTCAATTAGAAGTCGCTGTTCAATACAGCGGTATCAGCACAGGGGCAGAGCGCATGTTGTGGGATGGCAGCATGTCTGCCCAGCCAGGGATGAGCTATCCCTTGGTGCCGGGTTTTGAGACGTATGGCCAAGTGGTCAAGGCGTACAAAGGGTCCAAGCACCAGGAAGGCGACCGGGTTTTTGTGCCTGGCGCCAATTGCTTTACAGGCGTCAAGAGCATGCATGGGGGTGCTGCATCCCGCTTGGTAGTGTCAGATCAGCTGGTGTTGCCCGTGGCTGAGGGTTTGGGTGTCGAGGCGGTGCTGTTGGCGCTGGCTGCCACGGCTTATCACGCCGTCTCAGGTGGCGGGACGCATGAGCCCTTCACGCCGCCTGATCTGATCATTGGTCATGGCGTCATGGGTCGATTGTTGGCGCGACTCACGGTTGCTGCTGGATGCCCTGCGCCCACTGTTTGGGAAACCCAGGCAGAAATTGCCAAAGGTGCGCAAGGCTACTCGGTCATTCGTCCTGAGGACGATGTGCGCAAAGACTACCAAGCCATTTACGACGTGAGTGGTGAGGCTTGTGATTTGGATCCCTTGGTTCAACGACTTCGTCCCGGTGGCGAAGTGGTGTTGGCGGGTTTTTACAAACACGGACTTCAGTTTTCCTATCCGTCAGCTTTCTCTCGTGAGGCGCGCATTCGTGTGGCCGCTGAATGGAAGAGAAGCGATTTGTTGGCCGTGAATCAACTGGTCAACAACGGACAACTTTCTCTGCAAGGTTTGGTCACACACGTGCAAGCCTTTCAGTCTGCCAACGCTGCATATGAGACGGCGTTTGGTGATGTTTCTTGTCTCAAGATGGTTCTGGACTGGAGCGCACACGCATGACAACTCAATCAAGCTCAAACGAACAAACTATCCAATTTGTGGATCGTCTTCGCCAAGAGGCTGCCTTGCCAACTGATTCTGTCAGTACCGAGGCGGTTACCAAAGAAACACAAATCATTGCCATTTATGGCAAGGGTGGCATTGGCAAAAGCTTCACCTTGGCCAACCTTAGCTACATGATGGCGCAGCAGGGCAAGAAAGTTTTGCTCATTGGCTGCGACCCCAAAAGCGACACCACCAGCTTGTTGTTTGGTGGTCGCGCATGCCCCACCATCATCGAAACCTCATCCAAGAAAAAATTGGCGGGTGAAGCGGTGGCCATCGGTGATGTCTGTTTCAAGCGTGATGGTGTTTACGCGATGGAGTTGGGCGGACCTGAGGTGGGCCGCGGTTGCGGTGGTCGCGGCATCATCCACGGCTTTGAGTTGCTGGAGAAGCTGGGCTTTCACGAGTGGGGCTTTGACTATGTGCTGCTCGACTTCTTGGGTGATGTGGTGTGTGGTGGCTTTGGTTTGCCCATCGCACGTGACATGTGCCAAAAAGTGATTGTGGTGGCCAGTAACGACTTGCAGTCGCTGTATGTGGCCAACAACGTCTGCTCAGCGGTGGAGTATTTCCGCAAGCTTGGTGGCAACGTCGGTGTGGCGGGCATGGTGATCAACCGTGACGACGGCACAGGGGAGGCGGCCAACTTCGCCACCAAGGTGGGCATTCCTGTGTTGTCCACCATTCCAGCCAATGAAGACATTCGCAGAAAGAGTGCCAGCTACGAAATCATTGGCCGTCCCGATTCAGTGTGGGGTCCTATGTTTGCCGAGTTGGCTGCCAACGTGGCCACGTCTGTGCCCATTCGCCCGAACCCCATGACGCAAGACCAGTTGTTGGGCTTGTTTGCAGCTTCTGCGGTGGGTCGCGATGTGGTGCTGGAGCCAGCCACCCAATTTGACATGTGCGGCAAGACTGACACCAGCAAGCCCACGCTCGAAGTCGTGTACGACGAAGTCTGACACCATGAGTAAAACCATCCCCATCGTCCCAGCCTCGCAAGCACCTGCGGGCATGAGCACCTCCATCGAGGGGGATGGTATGGGCTGCCACTCCGGTGGCGAAAAAATGCTGGCGGCCGCCAAAGCCTCAGGCAAGTCTGAAGTGCTGGCGCAATATGCCAAGGACT
>JAVLFR010000161.1:0-5158 GCA_046052785.1 Limnohabitans sp.
GAATCGGCTGGCCTGTGCGCTCCTGCCAGGCATTAAAAGTTTCCAGCAATAGCGGCGCTGAGCCCGCCACGAACAAGCGCATATTGGCGGTCTGTGCTTTCGTCAAACTCGGCTCGGCCAACATGCGCACATAGAGTGTGGGCACGCCCATGAACACGGTCGCTTGTGGCATGGCAGCGATCACCGCTTTGGGGTCGAACTTGGCCATCCAAATCATCTTGCTGCCGTTGAGCAAGGCCCCGTGAATGGCCACAAACAAACCATGCACATGAAAGATGGGCAAGGCATGGATCAACACATCGCCGGTCTTCCATCCCCAATAGTCCTTCAAGGTCTGCGCGTTGCTCAGCATATTGCCATGCGACAGCATTGCACCTTTGCTGCGCCCAGTCGTGCCACTGGTGTACAAAATGGCGGCCAGGTCGTCAGCCTTGTTTTGCACCACTTGGTGTTTGTCTGAGCAATGCGCCGCTCGCGTGAGCAGGCTGCCGGTGCGGTTATCGTCCAAGGTGAACACGTTTTGTGTGCCTGCCTTGAAGGCAATCTTGCTGACCCAGCCAAAGTTTTTGCTGCTGCACACCACCACGGCGGGTTCAGCGTTGCCTATGAAATATTCAATCTCCGCGCTTTGATACGCGGTGTTTAAGGGCAAGAACACATAACCTGCGCGCAAGGTGGCAAGGTAGAGCATGACGGCTTCCACCGACTTCTCCACTTGAACCGCCACCCGAGAACCTTTGGGCATGTTCAACGCGTCCAGCAAATTGGCCATCATGGCACTGGCGCGCTCTAAGTCAGCCCAGCTGTAATGCAGGCCCTCTTCGGTTTCGATGGCCGTGGCATCCAGCGCTTTAGGAAACGCGGCCCGCAGGGCCGCATACAGGTTGTGATTCATCATCTGTTTTCAGTTAATCTAGCTTAGCGCCCGAAGCCTTGACCACCGCGGCCCATTTTTTGATTTCGCCCGACACAAAACTGCCAAACTGCGCACCCGTGAGGTTTGGAAATTCCGCGCCGCTGTTGCTCCAACTGGTTTTGATTTCGTCCGAGGCGGCCGCTTTGCGCACCTCTTCGATGACGCGGGCCTGTACATCTGCTGGCGTGCCCTTGGGGGCCCACAAGCCATACCATGTGGTCACGTTGTAGTCAGTCAAACCCAATTCCGCCGCACAAGGCACGTCTGGAAATGCTGGGTTGCGCTTGTTGCCCGACACCATCAAGGCCTTGATGCGTCCGCTTTTGATGTGCTGCGCCGATGAACCCAAACCGTCAAACATCATGTCCACGTTGCCCGCGATCAAGTCTTGCAAGGCCGGACCTGCACCGCGGTAAGGGATGTGGGTGATGAAGGTTTTGCTTTGCAGTTTGAACAACTCCCCCGCCAAATGGTGCGAGGTGCCCCCACCTGCAGAGCCGTAATTGAACTTGCCGGGCTGGCTGCGCACTGCGTCCATGAATGATTTGAAGTCACCCGGCATATTTTTGGGATTGACCACCAACACGTGCGGCACGCTGGCCACAATCGCCAGGGGCACAAAGTCGCGTTCTAAGTCGTAATCGAGCTTGGGGTACATGGAAGGCGCAATCGAGTGGTGCACTGCGCCCATGAATAAAGTGTAGCCATCGGGGGCAGCTTTAGCAGCCACTCCTGCGCCCAGGTTACCGCCCGCGCCACCGCGGTTGTCAATGACCAAACTCTTACCCGATTGTTTGGAAAACTGCGCAGAGAAAGGACGTGCAAACGTGTCTGTGCCACCGCCCGCAGGAAAGGGCACGATCAAATTCACAGGCTTGCTCGGCCAGGCACTTGGCTGCGCCTGCACACCATGGCTAAATACTGCGAAGACAGCCGCAGTGAGGGCCATCCATTGACGGCGGCTTGTGTGGGTGCTGAGATGGTTCATATCTGTCTCCTTCTTGGTTTGAGTGCTGACGCGGCTTACTTGAAATACAAGGCTTCTATGTCGCCAGAAGCTGGGGCAATGCCCTTTTCTAACATTTGTCGGTGTTTGTCAATTCGCTTGAGGTCGTAGAGGTAATTGACCATCACACCATGCGATTGCTTGATGCCCTTGGTCGACGGGTCTGCAAACCAATTCACACGCTCAATGCGCGCGCCGTTGCCCAAGTGAAAACGCGCCACTGGGTCTAACACTTGGTCGTCCTGCTTGGCTTGCCCCAAATAATGCGCCGCCGCACGGGTCAGAAAAAATCGAAGGTGCGATTTAACCGACAAGGCCGACAACACTTGTGGCTGCTCAATGGCCGCTAAAACATGGCTGGCGGTGGGCGGTTCAAAGCTAATTTCTCGGCCCAGCGCGGACAGTTCTTTGTCATTGAGCTGTGCCAGCAAATCTTGCGCGTGCTTGACCAACCAGGGGCGAAAACTTGGGATAGGCGACAAGGTGGCAAAGGTTTTGAGCTTAGGAAACTCAGCGCGCAAAGTTTCCACCACCCGCTTGATGAGGGAGTCACCAAAACTGACGCCTTTGAGGCCTGTTTGCGTGTTGCTAATGGAATAAAAAATAGCCACCGTGGCTTTTTGTAAATCCTCCGGGGCGGCAGACTCATCCAACAGCGGCATGATGTTGTCGGCCATCTCATGCAACAAAGCCACTTCCACAAAAATCAAAGGTTCATTAGGCAAGCTGGCGTGAAAGAACCCATAACAACGCCGGTCGCTGTCCAAACGATTTTTCAAATCAGCCCAACTACGAATGTCGTGCACGGCTTCGTATTTGATGAGCTTTTCAATCAGCGATGCAGGCGAATCCCAACTGATGCTGCGCAGCTCTAAAAAGGCCACATCAAACCAGGTAGAAAACAAGTTTTCCAACTCAGCATCCAGGGCTTGCAAACGCTTGTTGCCCTTGAGATGGGGTAGCAGCTCAGCACGCAAATCCACCAAGAATCGCATGCCCCCCGTGGATGCGGCAAAACGCTGCAACAAGCGGGTGCGGGGTGACACCAGGGCGCGGCGCAAGCGAATCTCAGCGGGTCCCTCGTCAACGGTGCCCAAGGCGGCATCGTAATCGTCTCGCGCGGCACGCACCTTGATAGCGTCTGGGCCAAACTGCTCGCTGATCAACAACCACAGGTCTTGACGCTCCTCAGCGGGGGCTTGGGCATACCAGTCAGCCAAGGCTTTGGCGCGCCGCCCCCCTTCCACCTCACTCACGCGCGGATCCACCACGGCTTGCAAGAGCGAGAGCGTGCGACGCAAAGAACGTGGCGACAAAGCTTCTTTTTGTTTGCGCAGCGTGGCATCCAAGCGTTCACGCGTGGAGCGGTCTTCGAGCTTGGGCACCTGGGCGGCGGAGGCAGAGTTACGCAGCAGATGAAGTTTGCTGCTCAGCCAATTGGTCGCGTTCATCCCATTCCTCTTTCTGACTTCAAGGCAGCTCCCAAGGCGCTAAGAACAGCACGCATGAGCTTGAGGTGTTGCGAATTTATCGGTCATGGCGTGCAATTATGAAGCCACCCAGCCCCTAAGACGCCGTTGCCATCAGGGATTTACCCTGAGGTTGGATATGAATTTATACCGTTTCAGTCGGACTTGCCGAACGCGTCATGAGCCAAACCCCAATCAACACCATCGGGACACACAGCCATTGCCCCATGGTCATGCCCAAGGCCAGCAAGCCTAAATGGGCATCAGGTTCGCGAAAATATTCGGCCATGAACCGCAACAAACCATAGCCGATCATGAACACACCCGACACAGCCCCTAGAGGGCGCGGTTGACGGGCATAGAACCACAAAATAACAAATAGCAACAAACCCTCGCCCAGAAATTGATAAATCTGTGAGGGGTGGCGAGGCACTAGCGAGCCGCTCTGGGGAAACACCATCGCCCATGGCAGTGAGGGGTCTGCTGCCCTGCCCCATAACTCACCATTGATGAAGTTGCCCACACGGCCAGCAGCCAAACCGGTTGGCACACAGGGCGCGATGAAGTCCGTCACCCAGAACCAAGCGCGCTGGCGTTGCCATGCAAACACAGCGGTAGCCACAAACACGCCCAACATGCCTCCGTGAAAACTCATGCCGCCCTGCCAAACGGCCAGCACTTCCAACGGATGGTCCACGTAATAACTGGGGTTGTAAAACAGGCAATAACCGAGGCGACCGCCCAAGACCACGCCCAGCACGCCGTAAAACAAAATATCGTCAATGTCTTGTTTGGACCATTTCCCCAGCGCCACTTGGCTGGCATAGGGCTCGTGCGTGAGTCGCCAACGCGCCAAGCCCACAAACAGAGCAAAGGCCGCGAGGTAAGTTAGTCCATACCAGTGGATGGCCAAGGGCCCCAATTGAAGGGCAACGGGGTCGATCGTGGGGTGCATCATCATGTCCAGATTGTGCCTTGGGCATTTGCCAATTCTGTGACCCCGAAGTCCGCAGGTAAACTTGAGGCTCAAACAAAATTTCGAGACACCATGGACACCAAAACCATCAAAATCAACCGCCGTTCTGCCAATATCACTGAGGGCAAGTCTCGGGCACCCAACCGCTCCATGTATTACGGGATGGGGTACGAGGAAAGCGACTTTGGAAAACCGATGATTGGTGTGGCCAATGGCCACAGCACCATCACCCCATGCAACAGCGGTTTGCAAAAGCTCTCTGACGCCGCCGTGGCTGCCATCGAAGCCGCTGGCGGGAATGCCCAAATCTTTGGGACGCCCACCATTTCTGACGGCATGGCCATGGGCACGGAAGGCATGAAATATTCTCTAATCAGCCGCGAGGTGATCTCTGACTGCATTGAGACTTGCGTTCAAGGCCAATGGATGGACGGCGTGGTGGTTGTGGGGGGCTGCGACAAAAACATGCCCGGGGGCATGATGGGCATGTTGCGCGCCAACGTACCCGCCATTTATGTCTACGGCGGCACCATCCTGCCTGGCTATTACAAAGACCAAGAACTCAACATCGTCAGCGTGTTTGAGGCCGTGGGCCAAAACGCCGCAGGCAACATGAGCGATGAAGACCTCAAACAAATCGAGCAACGCGCCATCCCTGGCACGGGCTCTTGCGGTGGCATGTACACAGCCAACACCATGTCTTCGGCTTTTGAAGCCTTGGGTTTGTCCTTGCCCTGTCTCTTATACACATCTGACGCTGCCGACGATCGCATAAGTGTAGATCTCGGTGG
>JAVLFR010000162.1:0-5472 GCA_046052785.1 Limnohabitans sp.
GAAACCCCACAGCGCGCGTTCAGTCGCTGGCCTCGCTGCAATCCTTCTGGAAACGGGTGCTGGGCACCCCTACCGCGCCATGAACGCCACCGACCATTTCACCCAACTCGCACGCTACAACCTGTGGGCCACTGCTCGCCTGCTCGACGCAGTGGCGGAGGTACCAGGGGACGACTACCGGCGCGATGTGAGCCTGTTCTTCAAAAGTATCCACGGCACGCTCAACCACCTGCTGGTGGGCGAGCACCATCTGTGGTTCGTGCGCTTTGCCGAAGGCATTTCGCCCAAGGTGGCGCTGGACGCCGAGCTGGAACCCGACCGCGCGCAACTCGATGCCCGCCTGCGCGAAGGAGCGGCCCGCTGGGCACCGCTGATAGCTTCGTTCGCTCCTGGTCGTTGGTGCGGCACGCTCGACTACACCACCATGCGTGGCACGGCGGCATCGCTGCCGTTTGCGGCCACGCTGGCGCACGTGTTCAACCACGGAACGCACCACCGGGGCCAGATCACCGCCGCATTGACTGCGCTGGGCCAGCCTTGCCCCGAGCTGGACCTTGTCTACTTCCTGCAAAACCCGTCCGAGCCATGAGCCAGAACCTGTCCATCACCCAAACCGGCGCCGTCGCGCGCATCACGCTCACGCAGCCTGAGATTCGCAACGCCTTCAGCGATGAAGTCATCGCCGAGATCACTGCGGCCTTTCTGGAAGTCGGAGGGCGTGCTGACGTGCGCGCCGTGGTGCTCGCCGCAGAAGGCCCTGCCTTTTGCGCCGGTGCCAACCTCAACTGGATGCGCCGCATGGCCGACTACACGCGCGATGAAAACATCGCCGATGCAGGCAAGCTGGCCGAGATGCTGCGCGTGATCTACGAATGCCCCAAGCCAACCATCGCCCGCGTGCAGGGCGATGTGTACGCCGGTGGCATGGGCTTGGTGGCCGCGTGCGACATGGCCGTGGCCGTGGACACGGCAGGCTTTTGCCTCAGCGAGGTGAAGCTGGGGCTCATCCCCGCCACCATCAGCCCCTATGTGATTCGCGCCATGGGCGCTCGCGCGTCGCACCGTTACTTCTTAACGGCCGAGCGTTTCAGCGCAGCCGAGGCGCACCGCGTGGGCTTGGTGCACGAAGTGGTCAACGCTGATGCGCTGGATGCCAAAGTGGCTGAGCTGACCCGTGCCGTGATCAGTGCCAGCCCCAACGCGGTGCGTGCTTGTAAACGCTTGGTTCAAGACGTGGCCGAGCGCGAGATTGACGACGCTTTGGTGGCGCATACCGTGGCGGGTATTGCAGACATTCGTTCCAGTGCTGAAGGCAAAGAGGGCGTGCAGTCGTTCTTGCAAAAGCGTCAGCCCAACTGGCTGCTTTGACGTGACCCTCTAAGTCGCTTGAGCCTTCGCAATTTCACGCCTCGCCTTGAATTTAGAAAGATAAATCGTCATGTTTAAAAAAATCCTCATTGCCAACCGTGGCGAAATCGCCTGCCGCGTGGCAGCAACAGCCAAGCGCATGGGCATCAAAACTGTGGCCGTGTATTCAGATGCCGATGCACACGCCAAGCATGTGCAGGTGTGTAACGAAGCGGTGCACATTGGCGGCAGCGCACCCCAAGACAGCTACCTGCGTTGGGAGCGCATCTTGCAAGCCTCCCAAAACACGGGCGCCCAAGCGGTGCACCCCGGCTACGGATTTTTGAGCGAGAACGAAGATTTCGCCAACGCCTGCACCGCAGCAGGCTTGGTTTTCATTGGGCCACCTGCGTCGGCCATTCAGGCCATGGGCCTCAAAGCGGCGTCTAAGCAACTGATGGAAAAAGCAGGTGTGCCTTTGGTGCCTGGCTACCACGCCGCGGACCAAGACCCCGCCTTGTTGCAGCGCGAGGCCGACCGCATTGGCTACCCCGTGCTCATCAAAGCCAGCGCGGGCGGCGGGGGCAAAGGCATGCGCGTGGTCAACAACAGCGCCGAGTTTGCCGATGCGCTCGCCAGCTGCCAACGCGAAGCCATCAACAGCTTTGGCGACGATGCGGTGTTGATCGAGAAATACGTGCAGCGCCCACGCCACATTGAAATTCAAGTGTTTGGCGACACCCATGGCAATTGCGTGTATTTGTTTGAGCGCGATTGCTCGGTGCAGCGTCGCCACCAAAAAGTGTTGGAAGAAGCGCCTGCGCCTGGCATGACCGATGCGTTGCGCAAGCAAATGGGTGAAGCAGCCGTGGCCGCTGCCAAAGCGGTGAACTACGTGGGCGCAGGCACGGTGGAGTTCATCGTGGAGCAAACCGCTTATGACAAGCCTGAGTCCATGAAGTTTTTTTTCATGGAGATGAACACGCGTTTGCAGGTGGAACACCCCGTGACCGAGGCCATCACTGGCCTTGACTTGGTGGAGTGGCAGTTGCGCGTGGCCAGCGGAGAGCCGTTGCCTTTGCAGCAAAGTGAGTTGCGCATCAGCGGCCATGCCATTGAAGCGCGTATTTGCGCTGAGAACCCAGATAACAATTTTTTGCCCGCCACTGGCACCTTGCAGGTGTACCGCAAGCCAGCGTGCAGCAGCTTTGAAATTGCGAATGCCAGCAAATCAGGGCTTTCGGCTCGCATAGATGATGGCGTGCGCGAGGGCGACAGCATCAGCCCGTATTACGACTCGATGGTGGCCAAACTCATCGTGCATGGCGACACGCGTGAGCAAGCGTTGGCACGTTTGGATGAGGCTTTGTCGCAAATCCGTATCGTGGGTTTGACGACCAATGTGCAGTTTTTGCGTCACATCATCCGAACCGACTCCTTTGCGATGGCTAAGCTTGATACCGCGCTGATTCCACGCGAAGAAAAAGTCTTGTTTGCGCAAGAGCCCTTAGGCCTTGAGCTCACGGCTGCGTCAGTGGTGGCCCATACGCTGCGCTGTGAAGCGGCCTTGAAAGACACCGACCCGTTCAGTCGCCGCGACGGCTGGCGCGCTTATGGCCTGGCGACACGCCACTTTGGTTTTGAGTTCCATGGGCAGGCACACACCGCTGAGCTGACCTACGCACACCACGGCAGCTGGCCCTTGCAGGTGGGTGAGGCGGTGGGTGAGTTGCGTTATCGCGAAGAGGGCGACATGCTGCACATCAGCTTCGCAGGGCATCAGGCCCGTGTGCAGGTGTTTCACGAAACACAGGGCCACGATGATGTAGCCCATGTGTTTGCGCCGCACGGTGCGACCCGTATCACCGTGATTGATCCCATGGCCCATGCGGGCGATGTGCAAGAGGCTGGCGGCCGCTTGACGGCCCCCATGCCAGGCAAGGTGGTGTCGTTTGCGGTTGCCGCAGGTGACAAAGTCAAGGCCGGGCAACCGTTGGCAGTCATGGAAGCGATGAAAATGGAACACACCATTGCCGCACCTGCGGATGGTGAAGTGTTAGAACTGCTCTATGCGCCGGGCGACCAAGTGGCCGAAGGCGAGGAACTTTTGAAATTGAAAGTGTGAACATGACTATGAATTTGCCGCACCGCGTGCGTTTGATGGATGTGGGACCGCGCGACGGTTTGCAAAATGAAAAGCAACCCGTGCCTGCTGCCATCAAGGCCGAATTGGTCCATCGCCTGCAAGCGGCGGGTCTTAAAGAAATTGAAGTCACCAGTTTTGTGTCGCCCAAATGGGTGCCGCAAATGGCCGATAACACCGAGGTGATGGCAGCCATTCGTCGTCAAGAGGGGGTGCGCTATTCGGTGCTCACGCCGAATCTGCAAGGCTTTGAGGCGGCCTTGAAAACCCAGCCCGACGAGATCGTGGTGTTTGGTGCCGCCAGCGAAGCCTTTAGTCAAAAGAACATCAACTGCTCCATCGAAGAAAGCATGGTGCGTTTTGCGCCCGTGGTCAAAGCTGCACGCGACGCAGGCATCACGGTGCGCGGCGCGATGAGTTGCACCGTGGGTTGCCCCTATGAGGGTGACATTGCGCCTGAGCGTGTGGGCTTTTTGGCAGGCTTGATGAAGAGCATTGGCGTTCAGCGCGTGGACGTGGCCGACACCATCGGGGTCGGCACGCCGCGTAAAGTACAAGCCGCGATGGCGGCCACGCTCAAGCACTATGCCCTCAACGATGTGTGTGGCCATTTTCATGACACCTACGGACAAGCGTTGGCCAACACCTTGGCGGCGCTGCAAATGGGCGTGTGGAACTTTCAGTCGTCGGTGGCGGGTTTGGGGGGGTGTCCCTACGCCAAAGGCGCCACAGGCAATGTGGCCACCGAGGATGTGGTTTACCTGATGCACGGCCTAGGTATTGAGACGGGCATCGATCTTGACCAGTTGATCAATGCCGGTGTGTTCATCAGCGAGGCGTTGGGGCGTACCCCCAATTCCCTCGTCTCACGCGCGGTCATGAACAAACGCGTCGCTTAAGTGAGCGCTGTTCGATAACATCTGCTGCTATGTTGGATCGCCTGCTGTTCCTCAAGCCCAAACTTTCGCCCGCTCAGCTGCGTTTGCAGCAGACGGCTGTGCGCGAGCTGGCAAAGGAAGAAGCACCAATGTCGCCCTGCATTTCGGTATGTCGCATGTCCGATCAAACAGGCTGGTGTGAAGGGTGTTTTCGCACCCTTGACGAAATCACGGGTTGGGGACATCGCGTGCCAGAGGCTAAGCGAGACGTGTGGCGTTTGATCCAGCAGCGCTTGCAAGCCAAGTTGCAGGCTTGATGACCGACAGCGCACCCACCAGGCACCCCCATGAAAACCATCACCTGCTACCTTGACTTCATCTCGCCCTACGCCTACCTAGCCTTCGAGGCGCTGCCCAGCAGTCTGATGGGTGTGAGCCACCGCATGATTTACAAGCCCGTGTTGTTTGCTGCCATGCTCAAGCACCACGGCCAGCTGGGTCCCGCTGAGATTGCAGGCAAGCGCGAGTGGACCTATCGCCAAGTGGTTTGGCAAGCCCAACAAATGGGCGTCCCTTTAGACATGCCGCTAGCCCACCCCTTCAATCCGCTGGCGCTGCTGCGCTTGGCTGTGGCTTGCAGTGCCAACGGCGAGCCCAACCGTTTTGTCTGTGACACCCTCTTCAAACATGTCTGGCAAGGCGGTGCAGCGGCAGATGACCCGGCGCGTTTGCAAGCCCTGACGCTGCAACTTGAGCCGCAGCGTTCGGTCGATGCCCCCGAGGTGAAAGATCAGCTCAAAGCCAATACCGAAGAAGCCATTGCCCGCGGCGTGTTTGGCGTGCCCACGTTTGTGGTGGACGACAAGGTGTTTTGGGGCTTAGATGCCTTGCCCATGCTGCGTGCCTATCTGGATGGTGACGCTTGGTTTGATTTGGCCTGGGACGCCGCTGCACGCACACAAACGGGTATCAAGCGCTAAAAGTTGCGACTGGGCTTGAATATTTTTATCAGTAATTACCCTGTGCTCCTTGGCCGCTGTTTCTTAGGTTCAGGCAAGAGAGCGCGTCTTCTATCACCATAAGAAATTATTCATGAATAATTTC
>JAVLFR010000163.1:0-10516 GCA_046052785.1 Limnohabitans sp.
TAAGCCGATGCCCGCTTGCGCCACGCCTGTGACCCAGGGCATGGTGGTTCGCACCAAGAGCGAACGCGCCATCAAGGCGCAACAGTCGGTGATGGAATTTTTGCTCATTAACCACCCCCTCGACTGCCCGATTTGTGATCAGGGCGGTGAGTGTCAGTTGCAAGACTTGGCGGTAGGCTATGGGGGCTCCACTTCCCGCTACGAAGAAGAAAAACGGGTGGTGATACCGAAGGATGTGGGCCCCTTGGTCAGCATGCAAGAGATGAGCCGTTGTATCCAATGCACACGCTGCGTGCGCTTTGGTCAAGAAGTGGCTGGCGTCATGGAGTTGGGCATGTCCCACCGTGGTGAGCATGCCGAGATTGAAACCTTCGTGGGTCAATCTGTTGATTCCGAGCTGTCAGGCAACATGATTGACATTTGCCCCGTGGGCGCGTTGACCAGCAAGCCATTTCGGTACAGCGCACGCACTTGGGAGTTGAGTCGTCGTAAATCGATCAGCCCGCACGATGCAACAGGCGCAAACTTGGTTGTTCAAGTCAAGAACAACCAGGTCATGCGCGTGGTGCCTTTGGAAAACGAAGACGTCAACGAATGCTGGATTGCTGACCGCGATCGTTTCAGCTACGAAGCTTTGTCGAGCGCAGACCGCTTGACCAAGCCCATGCTCAAGCAAGGCGGTGAGTGGAAGGAAGTCGATTGGCAAACAGCCCTCGAATACGTGGCCAACGGTTTGCAAGGCGTCAAAGCCCAGCACGGCCCGCAAGCCATTGGCACCTTGGCGAGCCCTCACAGCACGGCTGAAGAGTTGTTCTTGGCCGCTGGCCTGACGCGTGGTTTGGGTAGCCAAAACATCGACACACGTTTGCGTGCGGCAGACTTCCAGCACGACGGCCAAGTGCGTTGGCTAGGCACTTCGGTGGCGTCTCTCACTTCGCTGCAACGCGTGTTGGTGGTAGGCGCCAACATTCGCAAAGACCAACCTTTGTTGGCCCAGCGTTTGCGCCAAGCTGTGCGTAACGGCGGCAAGGTCAACGCCTTGAACGCACAGGCCTACGATTGGGCGATGCCTGTCGCCAATACGTTGGTAGCAGATGCCGCCAACTGGGTGCAAGCCTTGGCCGATATTGCCGCTGCCATTAGCGCCATCACGGGCGCTGCTGCACCTGTTGCGGGCAACGCCAACAGCGCACCCGCACAAGCCATTGCCAAATCATTGACAGGTGGCGAGCGCAAAGCCATTTTGTTGGGCAACGCAGCGGCTCACCACGCCAAGGCCTCTGGCTTGCTCAGTTTGGCCAATTGGATCGGCGCCCAAACGGGCGCGACCGTGGGTTACCTGGGTGAAGCTGCCAATACTGTGGGTGCGCAAGTGGTCGGTGCCTTGCCAAAAGCGGGCGGCCAAACTGCCGGTCAAATGTTGGCAGGTGGTTTGAAAGCGGTCGTGTTGCTCAATACCGAACCCGTTTTCGATGCTGCCAATGGTGTTGCTGCTGCACAAGCCATCGGCCACGCCGACATGGTGGTCACCTTATCGCCCTTCAAGGCCAATATGGACATCAGTGATGTGTTGTTGCCCATCTCGCCCTTCACTGAAACTGCTGGCACGTTCATCAACACCGAAGGTCGTACGCAAAGTTTCCATGGTGTGGTCAAGCCTCTAGGCGACGCGCGTCCTGCTTGGAAAGTCTTGCGCGTGTTGGGCTCCATGCTCCATGTGCCAGGCTTTGAGTTTGAGACCATCGAAGAAGTTCGTGCTCAAGCGATTCCAGCCGATGTGCCTGCCATGTTGTCTAACGCCTGTTCAGCCAGCGTGGATGTGAGCCCAGTGACAAGTCAGCCTGCGAGTGCGACGATTTACCAACTCGACAGCTTGGTGCGTCGCGCACCATCGCTGCAACTGACCGCAGATGCCAAGCAAGCTTGGGTTGAAGCGACGTTGCAAGGAGGCCAGTGATGGTGGACAACATTTACAACGCTGGCTTTGGGTTGATGTCCGAGGTGTGGTGGACCACATTGGCGTGGCCTGTGCTTTGGACCTTGCTCAAAATTGTGGGCGTCTTGCTGCCCTTGTTGCTTTGCGTGGCTTACTTGACTTTGTGGGAGCGCAAGGCCATTGGTTACACCCAAATCCGTAAAGGCCCTAACCGCACGGGGCCTGGTGGTTTGCTGCAACCCATCGCTGACGCGCTGAAGTTGCTGACCAAAGAAATCATCATCCCAACCAAAGCGACCACCAGTTTGTTTTTCTTGGGCCCCATCATGACCATCATGCCCGCCTTGGCTGCATGGGCGGTGATTCCTTTCGGGCCTGATGTGGCTTTGGCCAACATCAATGCGGGCTTGTTGTTTTTGATGGCCATCACCTCGCTGGAGGTCTACGGCGTGATCATCGCGGGTTGGGCGTCCAACTCCAAGTACGCTTTCATTGGCGCCATGCGCGCCTCAGCCCAAATGGTGAGCTACGAAATTGCGATGGGCTTTTGCTTTGTGATCGTCTTGATGATCTCCAACAGCCTGAACATGACCGACATCGTCATGGGTCAAGCCAAGGGGATGATGGCTGACAAGGGTTTGGGATTCTTGTCATGGAACTGGTTGCCTTTGTTTCCTGTTTTCCTCATCTACTTTATTTCTGGCTTGGCTGAAACCAACCGTCATCCGTTTGACGTGGTGGAGGGCGAGTCCGAAATCGTGGCTGGCCACATGATTGAGTACTCGGGCATGTCTTTTGCCATGTTCTTCTTGGCGGAATACGCCAACATGATCTTGGTCTCTATGTTGACCGTGGTGATGTTCTTGGGGGGCTGGTTGCCACCCATCGACAACGCGCTGTTCAATATGATTCCAGGCTGGATCTGGCTCGGACTCAAGACCTTTGTGGTCGTGACCATGTTTTTGTGGGTGCGCGCCACGTTCCCACGTTATCGCTATGACCAAATCATGCGTTTGGGCTGGAAGATCTTCATTCCAATCACCTTGATTTGGTTGTTGGTGGTGGGTGTTTGGATTCAAACCCCTTGGAATATCTGGAATTAAGGCCGGAACTACACCATGACAACAACTACCCATTCCGCCCCTTTCTCCTGGCGCGACTTTTTGTCTAGCTTTCTCTTGATCGAGTTGCTCAAAGGCATGGCCTTGACAGGCAAGTACATGTTCTCGCGCAGCATCACCATTCAGTTCCCCGAAGAAAAGACACCTCTGTCTCCACGCTTTCGCGGCCTGCATGCCTTGCGTCGTTATGAAAATGGCGAAGAGCGCTGCATCGCTTGCAAGCTGTGTGAGGCGGTGTGCCCTGCCATGGCCATCACCATCGAGTCAGACCAACGCGCTGACGGCAGCCGTCGCACCACGCGCTACGACATCGATTTGACCAAGTGCATCTTCTGCGGTTTCTGCGAGGAGAGTTGTCCTGTGGATTCGATTGTTGAAACACATATCTTTGAGTACCACGGCGAAAAACGTGGCGATCTCTACTTCACCAAAGACATGTTGTTGGCCGTGGGCGACCGCTACGAACCCGAAATCGCTGCCAACAAAGCAGCGGACGCCAAATACCGTTGAAAGATCTCATGATGAACGTTCAATCGGCTCTTTTTTATGTGTTCTCAGCAGTCATGCTGTTTGCGTCATTTCGCGTCATCACCTCGCGTAACCCCGTCCATGCGGCCTTGTATTTGGTGTTGGCCTTTTTCCAAGCCTCGGGTATTTGGATGCTGCTCAAAGCAGAATTTCTGTCCATCACCTTGGTGCTCGTTTATGTCGGTGCGGTGATGGTTTTGTTCTTGTTTGTGGTGATGATGTTGGACATCAACATTGACAGTATTCGTCAAGGCTTTTGGAAGCACTTTCCACTCGCGGCCACTGTGGGTGCGGTGATTGCACTCGAGTTGGCCGCGGTCTTGTTAGGCGGTTTTCGCATCAGCGAGCCTCGCCAGCAAGTGGCCGCGCAAATTATTTCTCCTGCCTCGGTCACGGCGGCGCCCGCTCTGGATGCAGCCTCTGCCGCAGAGGTGGGCCATGTGGTGGTCGCGCAAGTCTCTAACACCAAGGCGCTGGGCATTTTGCTCTACACCGAATATCTGTATCCCGTCCAAGTGGCAGCGCTGATTTTGTTGGTGGCTTTGATTGCGGCCATTGCTTTGACTTTGCGTGCGCGTAAAGACAGCAAATTCCAAGACGCAGGTGAACAAGCTCGCGTCAAGGCCCGTGACCGAGTCACCCTGATCAAGATGGATGCGGTCAAACCGGAGATCAAAGCATGAACGTTACCTTAGGCCACTATCTCACGCTGGGTGCGATTCTGTTCGCGCTGTCGGTGATCGGCATCTTCTTGAACCGTAAAAACTTGATCGTCTTGTTAATGGCGATTGAGTTGATGTTGCTCGCGGTCAACATGAACTTCGTGGCGTTCTCACACTATTTGGGTGATTTGAACGGTCAAATTTTTGTTTTCTTCATCTTGACGGTGGCGGCGGCTGAGTCTGCCATTGGCTTGGCGATTCTGGTGCAATTGTTCCGCAACAAGTCCAGCATCAACGTGGATGAACTCAACACGCTCAAGGGTTAATTCGTTATGTCTCAAACCCTGCAAGCTTCTACATTGCTGGCTGTGCCTTTGGCGCCGCTGGTGGGCTCTGCCTTGGCTGGTATTTTTGGTACGCGCTTTGGCGGCAACCAAATTGGCCGCAGCTTGACCCATTCACTCACCATCTTGGGCGTGTTCATTGCCTTTGTCCTGTCTGCCATGACGCTGCAAAGCGTCGCGATCGACGGCGCACGCTTCAATGAAACCCTCTACACCTGGATGGTGGTGGGCGATTTGAAAATGGAAATTGGTTTCATGGTCGATGGCCTGACCGCGATGATGATGTGTGTTGTGACTTTTGTGTCTTTGATGGTTCACCTCTACACCATTGGCTACATGGAAGAGGACGAAAGCTACAACCGCTTCTTCTCGTACATCTCTTTGTTTACCTTCTCCATGTTGATGCTCGTCATGAGCAACAACATGCTCCAACTGTTCTTTGGTTGGGAAGCTGTGGGTTTGGTGTCGTATCTTTTGATTGGTTTTTGGTTCAATAAACCTACCGCTATCTTCGCGAACATGAAAGCGTTCTTGGTCAACCGCGTGGGTGACTTTGGTTTTATCTTAGGTATTGGTTTGATCGCTGCCTACGGCGGCACCTTGAACTACACAGAGGCTTTCGCCAAAGCTGCCGAGTTGGGCACGCTCACATTCCCAGGCACTGACTGGATGCTCGTGACCGTGATTTGTATCTGCTTGTTCATCGGCGCGATGGGCAAGTCGGCGCAGTTCCCATTGCACGTGTGGTTGCCTGACTCGATGGAAGGTCCCACACCGATTTCTGCGTTGATTCACGCCGCGACCATGGTGACGGCTGGCATTTTCATGGTGGCTCGCATGTCGCCCTTCTTTGAGCTGTCAGACACGGCGTTGAACTTTATTTTGGTGATTGGTGCCATCACTGCCTTGTTTATGGGCTTTTTGGGGCTTATCCAAAACGACATCAAGCGCGTGGTGGCCTATTCCACACTCTCGCAACTCGGTTACATGACGGTGGCCTTGGGCGCTTCCGCTTACTCGGTGGCAGTGTTCCATTTGATGACCCACGCGTTCTTCAAAGCTTTGTTGTTCTTGGGGGCCGGTTCGGTCATCATGGGCATGCACCACAACCAAGACATTCGCTGGATGGGGGGAGTGCGAAAGTACATGCCTATCACGTGGATCACGTCATTGTTGGGTTCCTTGGCCTTGATTGGCACGCCGTTGTTCTCAGGTTTTTATTCCAAGGACAGCATCATTGAGGCGGTGACTGAAAGCAGCTTGCCTGGTGCTGGTTTTGCACACTTTGCCGTGTTGGCGGGTGTATTTGTGACGGCGTTTTACTCGTTCCGGATGTATTTCCTGGTGTTCCACGGCAAGGAACGGTACGACCAAAACCCAGATGCGCATCACGGCCTCGATGACCACCATGGTCACCATGACCACGCCCCTCACGAGTCGCCTTGGGTGGTGACAGTGCCTTTGATCTTGTTGGCTATTCCATCGGTGCTGATTGGTTTTTTCACCATCGATCCTTTGTTGTACGGTGAGTTTTTCAGTGATGCGATCTTCATCAATCAGGACAAGCATCCTGTCATGCATGAGTTGGCACAGGCTTTCCACGGCCCTGTTGCCATGGCCTTGCATGCCTTGAGCACGGCACCGTTTTGGTTGGCAGTGGCGGGTGTGGCATCGTCTTATTACATGTACATGGTCAACCCAGCCTTGCCTGCGGCGATCAAGCGTGTGTTCCACCCCATCTATGTGTTGTTTGAGAACAAGTACTACTTGGACTGGTTCAATGAAAACATCTTGGCCCGTGGCGCGCGCGCTTTGGGCACGGGTTTGTGGAAGGGTGGCGACCAAGCCATCATTGAAGGGGGTGTGGTGAATGCATCGTGGAAGCTGGTGGGCTGGGTGTCAACGCTGACTCGTCAGTTGCAGTCGGGTTACCTGTACCACTACGCCTTGGTGATGATCTTGGGCGTGTTCGTGCTCATGACGTGGTTCGTCTGGCTCAAATAAGGAGAATAAAAAATGGGTTTATTGAGCCTTGCCATTTGGACGCCAATTTTGTTTGGTGTCATCTTGCTCGCCTTGGGACGCGACGAACACGCCAAGGTTGTGCGTTGGTTCTCTTTGATCGGTTCTGTGGTCAGTTTGGCCGTTACTTTGCCGCTCTTGAACGGTTTTGACAACAGCACCGCTGCCTTGCAATTTGTTGAAAAGTCCATGTGGATCGACCGCTTCAATGTGTTCTACCACTTGGGGGTGGATGGCCTGTCGTTGTGGTTCGTCTTGTTGACGGCTTTCATCACGGTGATCGTGGTGATGGCGGGTTGGGAAGTGATCACCGAGCGCGTGAACCAATACATGGGCGCTTTTTTGATCTTGAGCGGCCTGATGATTGGTGTGTTCAGCGCGGTCGATGGCATGCTGTTCTATGTGTTCTTTGAAGCGACCTTGATTCCGATGTACTTGATCATTGGTGTTTGGGGTGGCCCCAACAAGATTTATGCAGCGTTCAAATTCTTCTTGTACACCTTGCTGGGTTCTTTGTTGATGCTGGTGGCCTTGATCTACCTGTACACCCAATCAGGTGGCAGCTTTGATCTGGCGGCTTGGTACAAATTGCCTTTGCCCCTGTCTGCCCAAACCTTGCTGTTTTTCGCTTTCTTTGCAGCTTTCGCAGTGAAAGTGCCCATGTGGCCTGTGCACACTTGGTTGCCAGATGTACACGTGGAAGCGCCGACTGGCGGCTCCGCGGTGTTGGCCGCGATCATGTTGAAGCTCGGTGCTTATGGCTTCTTGCGTTTTTCTTTGCCCATCGCGCCTGATGCGGCACGGGAATTCGCTTGGCTGATGATTGCTTTGTCCCTTGTGGCGGTGGTCTATGTGGGCTTGGTGGCCATGGTGCAAGAAGATATGAAGAAGCTGGTGGCTTATTCATCGGTGGCGCACATGGGCTTTGTCACCCTGGGCTTTTTCATCTTCAACGACATCGGTGTGTCTGGCGCTTTGGTGCAAATGATTGCCCATGGTTTTGTCTCCGCTGCGATGTTTTTGTCCATCGGCGTGTTGTATGACCGCATGCATTCGCGTGAAATCGCCAGTTACGGCGGCGTGGTCAACACCATGCCTAAGTTTGCTGCATTTGCCTTGTTGTTTGGCATGGCCAATTGCGGTTTGCCAGGCACAGCAGGTTTTGTGGGTGAGTGGATGGTCATCTTGGGCGCCATAAAATACAACTTCTGGGTGGGTTTTGCGGCAGCCTCAGCCCTGATCTTTGGCGCAGCCTACACCTTGTGGATGATCAAACGGGTGTATTTAGGCCCCGTGGCCAATGACCATGTCAAAGCATTGACCGACATCAACGCCCGTGAGTTCTTGATGTTGGCCTTGTTGGCTATCGCTGTGCTGGCCATGGGTATTTTCCCCAAGCCATTTACCGACGTGATGGATGTGTCCGTGGCTGAGTTGCTCAAGCACGTGGCCTTGTCCAAGTTGCCGCAATAAAAAGGGATTGAATCATGTTTGAAAAACTGAGCATCGCGGCGGTTTATCCCGACATCTTGTTGGCTGTAATGGCCATCGTGATTGCGATGGTGGATTTGTTTGTCAAGAGCCCACGTCGTACCGTCACATATGTCTTGTCGTTGATCACCATTGGTGTGGTGGCTTATTTGGAAGCTGTGGCGGCCACCCAAGGTCAAACGGTGTACAGCTTTGGCAATATGGTGGTGTCTGACTCCATGGGAAGTTGGCTCAAGTGCTTTGCATGTCTGTCTGTGATGGTCACGCTGGTGTATGGCCGCCCTTACGCGGCTGAGCGTGACATGTTGCGGGGTGGCGAGTTGTTCACCTTGGGTTTGTTTGCCTTGCTGGGCATGTTCGTCATGATCTCGGGCAACAACTTTCTTGTGCTCTACCTCGGTTTGGAGTTACTGACCCTGTCGAGCTATGCCATGGTGGCCTTACGCCGTGACAGTGCTGTGGCCAGTGAGGCCGCGATGAAATATTTTGTGCTGGGTGCCATGGCCAGTGGCTTCTTGTTGTACGGCTTGTCCATGTTGTACGGCGCTACCGGCTCACTCGATATCACGACCGTTTTCAAGGCAGTGGCCTCGGGTCAAATCAAGCACCAAGTGCTGGTCTTGGGCTTGGTCTTTGTGGTGTGCGGCTTGGCATTTAAATTTGGTGTGGTGCCTTTTCACATGTGGATTCCTGACGTGTACCACGGCGCACCTACTGCGATTACCTTGATGATTGGTGGCGCGCCAAAATTGGCCGCATTTGCCATGACCGTGCGCTTGTTGGTGGAGGGCTTGTTGCCCTTGGCGGTGGACTGGCAGCAAATGTTGATGGTGTTGGCCATCTCCTCCCTGCTGATTGGCAACTTGGCCGCTGTGGCACAAACCAACCTCAAGCGCATGTTGGCCTTCTCGACCATCGCTCAAATGGGATTTGTGTTGATTGGCTTGTTGTCGGGTGTGGTCAACGGCAACACCGCGGCGGCAGCCAATGCTTACAGTTCGGCCATGTTCTATGTCATCACCTATGTGCTGACCACCTTGGCCACCTTTGGCATTATTTTGTTGTTGGCCCGTGAAGGCTTTGAGAGCGAGGAGATTTCTGACCTCGCTGGCTTGAACCAACGCAGCCCCTTGTACGCGGGGGTGATGGCCGCTTGTATGTTCTCGTTGGCCGGTGTGCCGCCGCTGGTTGGCTTTTACGCCAAGCTGTCGGTGTTGCAAGCCTTGATTGCGTCGGGCCAAGCGGGCGCAATTGGTTTGGCGATCTTTGCGGTGATGATGTCGCTGATTGGCGCGTTCTACTACTTGCGCATCGTCAAAGTCATGTATTTTGATGTCCCGATCACGGCCACCACCGTCTCGGCGAGCACGGATGTGCGCGTGGTGTTGAGCCTCAATGGCGCATTGATTTTGATCTTGGGCATCTTGCCTGGCGGCTTGATGGCCTTGTGTGCCAAAGCCATCGTGACCACGCTGGGTACCTGAACACTTGTTGCCTCACAACAGCCAGCTTTCTAGCTGGCTTTTTTTATCATGACCCTCAAGCCGACCATTGACGATCATTTGATCGAACACACACTTGACCATGTGGAATTGCTCAAAGGCCACTTTCTGCATGCCTTTCGAGACACGGTGCGCCTGCCCAGTGGCGGCACTGCCTCGCGTGAGTTTGTCGTCCACCCTGGGGCCGTGATGATCCTGGCCATCCGTGACGATGGCCGCTTGGTGATGGAGCGCCAGTACCGCTACCCCGTCCAACAAGTCATGATTGAGTTTCCGGCGGGCAAGCTCGACCCGGGTGAAGACCGCTGGATCTGCGCCCAACGTGAGCTACTCGAAGAGACGGGTTATCGCGCCACGGAGTGGGCCCACGCTGGCGTGCTGCACCCCGTCATCAGCTACTCCACCGAATTTATCGATATTTGGTTTGCGCGCGGGCTCACGCAGGGCGAGCGTCAATTAGATGAGGGTGAATTTTTGGATGTGTTTGATGCCAGCTTGGAGGAGTTGTTGGCATGGTCACGCGACGGTCAACTGACCGATGCCAAAACCTTGACTGGCTTGCTCTGGTTGCAAAACCACCTCAGCGGCGCGTGGCCGCTGCAATGGCAGCAGGTTTAGGCTCGCTGCGGGATAATTCACGCCATGAAAGTATTCGACCTCCAATGCAGCCAACACCATGTGTTTGAGGGCTGGTTTGGTTCTGAAGACGATTTCCAAAGCCAACGCACGAGCGGACTGGTCACGTGTCCTTTGTGTGGCGATGCGGACGTCACCAAAATGCTGAGTGCGCCGAGGTTGAACCTGAGCGCCACACCTGGCGTCTCTCCGAGCGCTGGGTCGGTGCCATCGGCAACTGCCTTGCCTAGCTTGCAAGAGGTGGCCAGCATGGCCCCAGCGCAGCTGCAAGCCG
>JAVLFR010000164.1:0-10025 GCA_046052785.1 Limnohabitans sp.
GCTTGATGCCAACAGCCGCAATCAGCCCCGCAGCCACGGCACCCAAGCCGCGCAGCATGCCTTGCGCCAGCGGGGTTTCAGCAAACCCCGCTACAGCGGCAGCCAGCGATAAAACCAACACCGTGGGAGCCAGCAATAAGCCTGCGAGTGCAGCTAAGGCTCCCGTTAAGCCGAAAAATCGACCCCCCAGCATCAGCGACAGGTTGACCACATTGGGGCCCGGCAGTATTTGCGCCACGGCCCAGTCTTCAACAAATTGTTCTTGCGTGAGCCATTTTTTTTCTTCCACCAGCACCCGTTGCACCACGGTCAAGACGCCGCCAAAGCCTTGTAAGGCTAGCCATGTGAAGGAGATAAATAAATCTGCTTTGTTGCGCGGCGCGTTCATGGGTAGGCCGGATGGGGCTGCTGGGATTTGACTCATAGGGTCAGACCACCAGCGACTTCAATCACTGTGCCATTGATGTAAGACGCTTCGTCACTGGCCAAGAAAGCGTACACATTGGCAATGTCTTGGGGTTGCCCCAAGCGTTTGAGTGGCACGCGATCTTTCATCTCGTGAATCACCTTGTCGGGAATCGTTGACAGGATGGGTGTTTCAATAAAACCGGGTGCCACAGCATTCACGCGAATGCCTTTGGGGCCCAGTTCACGACTCCATGTTTTGGTGAAACCGATCACCCCAAACTTGGTGGCCGCGTAGTTGGTTTGGCCGAAGTTGCCATAGATGCCCACCACGGATGAGGCGTTCAAAATCACGCCGCTGCCTTGCGCCACCATGGCCTCGGTCACGGCTTGAGCGCAATGGAACACGCCGCGCAGGTTGACATCAATCACACGGTCAAATTGCTCCAGTGTCATTTTTTGCAAACGTGCATCTTGCGTGATGCCTGCGTTGTTCACCAAGACATCGATGCGGCCGAATTTCTCGAGCACTGATTTGACGGTTGCATCCACCATGTCTCGTTGCGTCACATCCACCACAAAGCCCAAGGCTTGTGAACCGATCGCCTGGCATTGTTTGACGGCGTCATCTACGCCAGCTTGTTTGACATCACAGACGATGACGATGGCGCCTTCTTGCGCAAATTTGAGGGCTGTTGCCAAGCCGATGCCTTGCGCTGCGCCGGTGATGAGGCTGACTTTGCCAGCTAAACGATGTGTAGGAGTGGGGGCGGTGTGTTGCATAGCCTGAGTTTAACTAGGCTGAAACCGCATGCACGTCAACCAATTCCATCCGCCAATTCTTTAACCCGTGTTGCGCAAACCCGCCGAGATACCGTTGATCGAAATATGAATGCCACGTTGGATCTTTTCGTCTCGGTCTTGTGGCTGCAAGCCTGCGCGGTAGCGCCGTATCAACTCCACTTGCAAGTGGTGCAGTGGGTCAATGTAGGGGAAGCGATGACGCATGGAGCGCTCCAGCGCCGCATTGTTAACCAAGCGTTGTTTGTCTCCCGTGATGAGCTTGAGGGCGACAGACGTCAGGTGCCATTCGGCTTCGATCAAGCCGAAAATTCGTTTGCGTAAGCGTGGATCACTGACCAGTTCAGCATAACGTGAGGCCAAGCCCAAATCGCTTTTCGCCAGCACCATGTCTAAGTTTGATAAGAGAGAGCGGAAAAAAGGCCACTGGCGTTGCATTTTTTGTAACAAAGCCAGTGCGTCTTTGGGTTTGAGTGTGGGATGGTGGTGGACGAACTGATCCACCGCAGAGCCAAAGCCTAACCAGCCTGGCAAGGTCAAGCGGCATTGACCCCAGCTAAAGCCCCAAGGAATCGCCCGCAAATCTTCGATGCGAGGGGATGCATTGCCGCTCTTGGGACGCGCCGCTGGGCGTGAGCCAATGTTGAGCTCAGCAATTTCACGCAATGGGGTGGCGTCAAAAAAGTATTCTGTGAAGCCCGGCGTGTCGTACACCAGGCCACGGTAGGCCGCCATGCTGGCAGCAGACAGCCATTGCGCCGCATCTAAGAACGTTTGCGGCGCAGGCTTGGTGGTTTGCAGCAAGGTAGCCTCCAAAGTCGCAGCGACTAAGGTTTCTAAATTGCGACGTCCAATTTCGGGATTGGCGTACTTCGAACCAATCACTTCCCCTTGCTCAGTGAGGCGGATTTGACCACGCACCGTGCCTGGGGGTTGCGCCAAGATCGCTTGGTAGCTAGGACCACCCCCACGGCCCACCGTGCCACCTCGGCCGTGGAACATGCGCAGGGTGATGTCGTGATGTTTGAACAAACCATCAAACAAGCCGACCAAGGCAATCTCTGCGCGGTAGAGCTCCCAGTTGCTGGTGAAGATGCCACCGTCTTTGTTACTGTCTGAGTACCCCAGCATGATGTCTTGTTCACCACCGCTGCGCTTGACCAAGTGAGCCACGCCATCAATGGCATAAAAGCCGCCCATGATGTCTGCGGCACTACGTAAGTCTTCGATGGTTTCAAACAAAGGCACGACGATCAAATCGCAGACGGATGTTTGACCACCCAAAGTGCCGCGCATCAAGCCAGTTTCTTTTTGCAGCAACAACACCTCGAGCAAGTCACTCACGGTTTCGGTATGGCTGATGATGTAGTGGCGAATCGCGTCCTTGCCGAAGGTCTCTCGCATTTGACGTGCGGTTTCGAAAATCGCCAGCTCTTTTAAAGCGAGTTCTGAGTAACTTGCCCCCATCACCCGCAAAGGACGAGCGTCATGCAGCAGTTGGGTAAGGACCCCAACGCGTTGGGCTTCGTTGAGTTTGGTGTAGTTATTTTCCACACCAGCGGTGGCCAGTAACTCAGCTACGACTAATTCATGTTGGTCGGAGCTTTGGCGCAAGTCCACAGTCGCGAGGTGAAACCCAAACACATCCACCGCACGCATCAAGGGCGTGAGGCGTTGGGTCATTAGGGCGCTGCCGTGTTGGGCGACTAATGAGCTGGCGATCACTCGTAAATCAGCTAACAACTCTTGCGCTGACAAGTAGGGGTTTTGTGGTGCGACCGCATGGCGTGCCGCATCACCGCCAGTGAGGTCTTTGAGTGTGGCCGCCAAGCGTGCATACATGCCGGTGAGGGCACGGCGATAGGGCTCGTCTTGGCGGTGGGCATTGGTGTCAGGCGATCGCTCGGCCAAGGCCTGCATGTCTGGGTTGACATCGACCAACATGGCTGACATGGACAACTCAGAGCCCAAATAATGCAACTCAGTCAGGTAGTGGCGCAAGGCCACATCGCATTGACGGCGTAGGGCAAAACGAAGTGTCTCGGCGTTGACGTTGGGGTTGCCATCTCGGTCGCCACCAATCCATTGACCCATTCGCAAAAAGCTATGCACGTGGGCTTGGCCCCCATGGATCGATAAAGCGGTTTCCAGGTCAGAGTAGAGCTTGGGAATTTCGCTGAGGAAGGTGGATTCGTAATAGCTCAGGGCATTTTCAATTTCATCCGACACCGTGAGTTTGGTGAAACGCAGCAAGCGTGTTTGCCACAACTGCAACACGCGTGCGCGCAGTTGCATTTCATTGGCTGCGAGTTCGCGTTGTGCCAAGGCATCGGGTGATTTTGTAGAACTGTGGAGGACGGCGCGTGATTTGATATCGTCGCGCAGACCTAAAAGCTGCGCAATGCCGCGCTCAGCATCCAAGATGCTTTTGCGTTGCACTTCCGTTGGGTGGGCGGTGAGTACGGGTGACACATGGCTTTGTGCCAAAGTTTGCACAATGCTCTTGGGTGCAATGCCTGCAGCCTTGAGTCTGCTTAATGCCACCGTGAGGCTGCCTTCTTGTGTGTTGCCTGCGCGCTCATGAATGGCCCGACGGCGAATGTGGTGGCGATCTTCTGCAAGGTTGGCCAAGTGGCTGAAATAGGTGAATGCACGAATCACACTGACCGTTGCTTGTGAACTGAGCGAGGCCAAGAGTTTTTTTAAGACTTTATCGGCGTCGGCATCGGCGTCGCGGCGAAACGCCACTGAGAGCTTTCGGATTCGCTCAACCAACTCATAGGCTTCTTTGCCTTCTTGTTCACGAATCACATCACCCAAAATTCGCCCGAGCAATCGAATATCTTCGACGAGGGGGCGTTCATTGCTTTTTTGGCGTTCGTTTTCTTTGGCTTTGGCTGAAGTTTTGTCAGGCATGGAGGCTTTGGGTGGAGAGAGGTGAATGAGTGGTCCTACTGCCATTGCGTCAGCGACAACGCTTGCGAAGCCCCTTGCAACGCTGGCGACACGGGGCTTTGAATGACCCAAGTTGGCACATCTTGCAAATACTTTTTAAAACGACCTTTGGCCTCGAAGCGCTCACGAAATGGTGACGCAACAAAGCGCTCACCCAAGCGCGGCACGATGCCGCCGCCGATGTAAATGCCGCCACGTGCGCCCAATGTCAAAGCCAAGTCACCCGCCACCGAGCCCAAAAAACCACAAAACATATCCAATGCTTCGTTGGCCGTCGAGTTTGGCACGTCTTGTGCACGTTCAATCACTTCGGCGGGGGTTGTGATTTCGCGCCCTTGTCCGTCTTTCAAATCACACAGGGCGTGATACAGATCGACTAAGCCTGCGCCAGAAATCACACGCTCAGCCGACACATGGCCGTAGCGTTTTTGCAATTGCTGAATGGCTGCAAACTCGTGTTCGGTGTTGGCGGCTAAACTGACATGGCCGCCTTCACCTGCAATGGGAATCCACTTGTGTTGATAGCCCACAGGAAACAAGCCCGACACGCCCAAGCCCGTGCCTGGGCCTATCAAACCAATGGCTGAATTAGCAGCCGCGGTGCCGCTGCCCACTTGGCGCTTGTGTGATTCGGGTAACAGCGTGAGCGATAAAGCCAGCGCAGTGAAATCGTTCAACAACAAAAAGCGCGATACGCCCAGACCTTCGCGTAACGCGTTGACTGAAAACTTCCAGTGGTGGTTGGTCATGGCGACTTGGTCGCCAGTGACAGGGTTGGCAATGCCAAAGGCAGCACAGGGTGGGGCGCTCAAACCTTGTTCGTTCAGATAGGTTTGTACAGCAGCCAGCAACGATTCGTGTTCAGCACACAGCAGCACTTGCATGTGGGTGATCGGCGCATCATCAGCCGCCTGCCAACCAAAACGGGCATTGGTGCCACCGATGTCGCCGAGCAGGCGTGGATAAGCGGGTGCCTGAGCAACGGCTGGATCGCGCGACTCAAACATGGCTCAAGCTTTCAGGCGTGCCGCTTCGGCGGCTTCAATGTCCTTGGCCATTTTCTTGCCCAGCTCGACGCCCCATTGGTCGTAGGCATGGATGCCCCAAATGGCGGCTTGGCAGAATACTTTGTGCTCGTACAAGGCCATGAGCGCACCCATGCTGCGCGGCGTGAGTGCATCCACCCAAATGGTGGTGCTGGGTACGTTGCCGGGGTAGCTGCGGTGTGGCGCCAAGCGTTGCACGTCAGATTCATCTATGCCGCTGTCGCGCAACTCTTGCATGGTTTCTTCAGGTGTTCGACCAATCGCCAAGGCTTGGGCTTGCGCTTGCATATTGAGCAAGACCACGCGGTGGTGCTCAGCCGCGAATGGCAAAGGGCTGCGCTCGGTCCGCAACCCAATGAAGTCCATGGGCACCAAGTGCTTGCCTTGGTGGATGAGCTGGAAGTAAGCGTGTTGGCCGTCAATACCCAAACCACCCCACAACACAGGGGCAGTGGCCACTTCAACAGGGCTGCCATCCAGATGCGTACCTTTACCGTTGGACTCCATGTCCATCTGTTGCAAGAACGAGGCAAATTTGCCCAAGGGCGATGCATAGGGCGCAATATTGTGTGTGGTCGCGCCTAAGAAGTTGCGGTTCCACACGCCAAACAAAGCCATGAGCAAGGGTAAGTTTTGGTCAGACGGCGCGGTCATGAAATGCTCGTCCATGGCGCGTGCGCCCAAGAGCATGTCTTGGAAGGCAAACGCACCGATGGAGATGGCCAAAGGCAAACCGATAGCAGACCACACCGAGTAACGGCCTCCGACCCAATCCCAAAAACCAAAGGTGTGTTCAGGGGTGAAGCCTTGGGCCGCAGAAATCTGTGGGTTGGCTGTCACGGCAATCAAGTGTTTGCCCAGTTGTTCCTCGGGGCAGCCACCGTCTGTCAACCAACGCTTGGCTGAGGCAGCCAAGGTCATGGTTTCTTGCGTGGTGAAAGTTTTGCTTTGCACCACAAAAGCGGTGCGTGCAGAGTTGAGGTGGGCCAAGGTGGTGTACAGGCTCCATGCGTCTACGTTGGACACATAGTGCACGCGCACTTTGTTTTTGAAGCTATCGCGTGTCAAGTGGCTGAGCGCCTCGGTGGTCATGCGGGGGCCGAGGTCGGAACCACCAATGCCGAGGTTGACCACATCTGTGATGGATTCGCCGCTATGGCCTTTCATTTGGCCTTCGCGCACTTTTTCGGCAAAGGTACACACACGGTGCAACTCATGAGCGACTTGCTTCGAAATGTCACGACCCCAAGGCGGGTTGGGCACATGACTGCCCCGCAGTGCAACGTGCAACACAGCGCGTTGTTCAGTGGTGTTGATGAGTTCACCTTTGAACATCGCTTGCGCTTGGGGCATGACGTGTGATTCATCTGCCAATGCCAAGAGTTGCTGCATAACTTCGCGGGTAACGCGTTGGCGTTCGTAGTCGATGCTGATGCCCGCGCCACTGGCGTGCAAGGCTGAGTTGCGCTCTGAGCTTTTAAGCAATTCACGCAGGTGAGGTTGCGAGCCTTGGGCCAAGGCTTGCAGGGCTCGCCACGCATGACGTTTTTGTGGAGGGACGAAGGGAGTCATGTCTAGATTTTCGCTTGATTTAGTTGGCACGGACTGCGTCTGCGGCTTCGCGCGCCAAACGAGTGATTTCAGACCAATCACCACGCTCAACCACATCGATAGGTGTGAGCCACGAGCCCCCGACCATTGCCACGTTGGGTAATTTCAAAAACTCGCCCATGTTGGCGAGCGATACGCCGCCTGTGGGGCAAAAATGCATATCGCCCAAGGGGCCGCTTAGCGCTTTGAGCATGGCCAAACCACCGGCTTGTGCGGCGGGAAACAGTTTGACCAAGTGAAAGCCGTGGTCGCGTGCTGCCATGACCTCACCCGGTGTCATCACGCCGGGCATAAAGGGCAGTTGGCAGTCCACGGCGGCTTGCACGAGCGCATCGGTCAGGCCAGGCGAGAGCGCAAAGCTCGCACCTGCAGCTTGTACACGCGCCATTTCCTCCGCGCGTGTGACCGTGCCTGCCCCCACATGCATTTGCGGCACGTGCTTAGCGACTTGCTCAATGGCGGGCAAACCTGCCGCGTGACGCAATGTGATTTCCATCACATCCACACCCCCTTCAAGCAGCGCGTTGGCCATCGGGACCGCTTGGTCTGGGTGGGTGATGACGATGACAGGTACCACGCGTGATAAGAATGCGGGACGTGTGAAAGCAGGGTTGTGTTGTGTCATGTCGAGTGAGCTTTAGATATGTGTGAACAAAGGCGATGCGCCTTCTTCGGCCAGCGCAGCATTGGCGCGGAACATCGCAAAGATGTCACGGCCTGTGCCGTGTTGGTTGCCAGACAAATCAGGTGTGGGGGCTGTGCGTGCAGCGAGTTCGGTCTCGCTGACTTCGAGCTGCAACGTTTGCGAGTCGCAATCGAGGGCAATCATGTCGCCGTCTTGCACTTTGCCAATCAAACCGCCATTGACTGATTCGGGGCTGAGGTGAATCGCAGCAGGCACTTTGCCTGAGGCCCCCGACATGCGGCCATCCGTGATCAAAGCTACTTTGAACCCTTTGTCTTGCAACAGACCCAAAACAGGGGTGAGGCGATGCAACTCGGGCATGCCGTTGGCTTGCGGGCCTTGGTTGCGCACCACGGCCACAAAGTCGCGTTCAAGTTGACCTTCTTTGAACAGCACACCGAGTTGCTTTTGGTCAGTCAACACGATGGCGGGCGCGCGCACTTGGCGGTGCTCAGGCTTCACGGCCGACACCTTCACCACCGCGCGACCCAAGTTGCCTTTGAGCAAACGCAAACCACCATCGTTGCTGAAGGGATGTGTCACGGGTCGCAACACGGCTTCATCCGCCGACTTGGTTGGCACATCGCGCCAATCGAGTGAGTTGTCAAGCGTGGGGTTGAGCCAAGGCTCCACGGTATAGCGGTGTAAGCCTAGGCCCATGATGGTCTGCACATCGTCATGCAACAAACCAGCGCTCAGCAACTGGGCAATCAGGAAACCCATGCCGCCTGCTGCTTGAAAGTGGTTCACATCGGCGCTGCCGTTGGGGTAAACGCGGGCCAGCAAGGGCACGCAAGCTGACAAGTCAGAGAAGTCATCCCAGTTCACGATGAGGCCTGCCGCACGCGCCATCGCCACGATGTGCAGGGTGTGGTTGGTCGAGCCACCCGTGGCCAGCAAACCCACAATACCGTTCACGATGACCTTGGCGTCGATTTGATAGCCCATGCCCGTGTCCTGGTCTTGCGACAAAGCCACGGCACGTTTAACCGCTTCTGTTGTGAGGGCCTCACGCAAGGGGGTGCAAGGGTTGACAAAAGACGAGCCGGGCAAGTGCAGCCCCATGATTTCCATGAGCATTTGGTTGGAATTGGCCGTGCCGTAAAACGTGCAGGTGCCCGCGCTGTGGTAAGCGGCTTGTTCGGCTTCGAGCAACACCTCGCGGCTGACCAAACCTTGGGCGTATTGCTGACGCACTTTGGCTTTGTCGTCGTTTGACAAGCCCGAGGTCATGGGGCCAGCTGGCACAAACACGGCGGGCAAATGTCCAAACTGCAAAGCGCCGATAAAGAGGCCAGGCACGATCTTGTCGCACACCCCTAAGAAAAGTGCGGCATCAAACACGTTGTGCGACAAACCGACTGCCGTGGCCAGCGCAATCACATCGCGCGAGAACAGCGACAACTCCATGCCGTCTTCGCCTTGGGTCACGCCATCGCACATGGCAGGCACGCCGCCAGCGACTTGTGCGGTGGCACCCGCAGCGCGAGCTGCGACACGAATTTTTTCGGGGTAATGCTCATACGGCTGATGGGCCGAGAGCATATCGTTGTAGGCGGTGATGACGCCCACATTGGGCTCTCGTTCTTGGCGCAGCACGAGCTTGTCGTTGGCAGGCATAGCCGCATAAGCGTGCGCTGCATTGGCACAACCCATGCCACCGCGGTAGGGGCCAGGCTTTTTTGCTTTGGCCAAAACCTCTAAATAGGCTTGACGAGTCTTGGCACTGCGTTGGTCAATGCGTGCAGTGACGGCAGCGAGGGTGGGGTGTAGAGGTGTTGTCATCTCAGTGAGGTCTGTGAATGGAGGTCTTAGTGGGCCAACCAGAGTGCCACGGGTGTTTGGGTTTGTTGAAGCACAAAAGAAATGGGCCACGCAGGGTCGGCTTGTCGCCATGCCTGCTGCAGGGTGTTGAGCTTATCAGCGCCAGTCAGCGGTAGCACGATGTGGCGCGAAGTCAAAATTTGCAGCAAGGTTTGCGTGATGCGTGCATAGGGTGCATTGGAGGGCGGATTTTCCAGCTCAATGGCCACGCAGCCTTGGGTGTTGCGCAGGTCCAGCGCATCAGCCAAGTTGGGGGCATCAGGAAATAACGAAGCGGTGTGGCCGTCAGCCCCCATGCCCAACACCAACACATCGGCGGTGCCAGCCTCAGAAAGCGCAATGCCTGCCACCTGGGCTTGCACGGATGGCGGCGATAAAGGCTCCGTCATGCTGGCCACCATGAACACCAGTTGTGCTTTGGCTGCGAGGTCTTGTAACAAATGCGTTTGCACCAATAACGCATTGCTGTCGGGGTGAGTGCGTGGCACACAACGCTCGTCCACCAGGGTCACGCGCACGTGCGACCAATTGATGTCCATCACGCGCAGGGCTGCAAACAAGGCCACGGGCGATTTGCCGCCAGACACACTCAGCACCGCATAGCCACGCGCTTGAATGGCGGTTGTCAAGCGTTGGGCAATATCTTGAGCCAGTTGTACATCTGTCTCTTATACACATCTGACGCTGCCGACGATAAG
>JAVLFR010000165.1:0-2738 GCA_046052785.1 Limnohabitans sp.
AGACAGATGGGGTGCGATGGGTGTGGACATCGTGCTTGAGTGCACCGGCCACTATTTGACCGAGCCCACCAGCCAAATGCACATCGCGGCGGGGGCTAAGAAGGTGGTGATTTCTGCGCCTTCCAAAGACAGCATTCCCATGTTTGTGTACGGCGTGAACCATAAAAAATACGCGGGCGAAACCATCGTCTCGAACGCGTCTTGCACCACCAACTGCTTGGCCCCCGTGGTCAAGGTGCTCAACGACAAGTGGGGTATCAAGCGTGGTTTGATGACCACCGTGCATGCTGCCACCGCCAGCCAGGCCACCGTCGACAGCTCATCGCGTAAAGACTGGCGTGGTGGCCGCGGCATTTTGGAAAACATCATTCCGTCGAGCACAGGTGCGGCCAAGGCGGTGGGCGTGGTGATTCCCGAAATCAAAGGCAAGATCACGGGCATGGCCTTCCGTGTGCCCACTTCTGACGTGTCGGTGATTGACCTGACGGTGGAGCTCAACAGCGATGCCAGCTACGCCGAAATTTGCGCGGAGATGAAAGCGCAAAGCGAAGGCGCGATGAAGGGTGTGCTCGGCTACACCGACGAGAAAGTAGTCTCCACCGACTTTCGTGGCGAGCCCTGTGCCAGCGTGTTTGATGCCTCCGCGGGCATTGCTTTAGACAAGAACTTTGTCAAGATCATTGCTTGGTATGACAACGAATGGGGCTATGCCAAGCAATGCTTGGAAATGGTACGCGTGGTCGCGAAAAAGAAATAACGCGCAATCACATTCCCTCTCCAGCGCCTTCGGGCGCTTTTTTATGTCTATGCGTTCATGCTTGTAAAAAAAATACAGGGCTTTTGACAAAAACATGTAACAAAGTTTCATAGAATGGCGTCATCTAAGGAGACTGACATGACCATTCAAGTGGGTATCAACGGCTTTGGCCGCATTGGCCGCATGGTGTTTCGCGCCGCCATTCAAAACTTCCAAGACATCGAAATCGTTGGCATCAACGATTTGTTAGAGCCCGATTACTTGGCGTACATGCTCAAGTTCGACAGCGTGCACGGCCGCTTCCAAGGCGACGTGTCGGTGGACAACGGCTGCTTGGTGGTGAACGGCAAAAAAATTCGCCTCACCCAAGAGCGCGACCCCGCTGCCCTGAAGTGGCACGAGATTGGCGCCAAGGTGGTGGTCGATGCCACAGGTTTGTTTCTAGACCACGCCAGCGCCGAAAAACACTTGGCAGCAGGCGCCCAAAAAGTGTTGTTGTCCGCCCCTTCCAAAGACGACACGCCCATGTTTGTGTATGGCGTGAACCACAGCAGCTATGCGGGTCAAAGCATTGTGTCGAATGCATCTTGCACCACCAACTGCCTGGCACCGATCGCCAAAGTCCTGAACGACAAGTGGGGCATCAAACGCGGCCTCATGACCACCGTCCACGCCACCACGGCGACACAAAAAACCGTAGATAGCCCGAGCAACAAAGATTGGCGCGGTGGGCGCGGTATTTTGGAAAACATTATTCCCTCCAGCACAGGTGCGGCCAAAGCGGTCGGCGAGGTGATTCCCGAGATCAACGGCCGGCTCACAGGCATGGCGTTTCGGGTGCCCACGTCTGACGTGTCGGTGGTGGACTTGACGGTGGAGCTCAACCGCGAAGCCACTTACAAAGACATTTGCGCCGAAATGAAAGCCCAGAGCCTTGGCGCTTTGAAAGGCGTATTGGGCTACACCGACGAAAAGGTGGTGTCCACCGACTTCCGTGGCGAGCCTTGCACCTCGGTGTTTGATGCGCAGGCGGGCCTGGCTTTAGACAGCACCTTCATCAAGGTCGTCAGTTGGTATGACAACGAATGGGGCTACTCCAACAAGTGTTTGGAGATGGTCCGCGTCATCGCCCCATAACACCAGCAGGCCGAGCACCACAAACACAGCCGCGCTGATGCGGTGCACCCAAGTGAGCGGCACCAGCCGCGTGATGCGCTCGCCAAACCAGACCACGGGCGCATTGGCCACCATCATGCCCAAGGTGGTGCCGGCCACCACCCACAACCAGGCTTGATATTCAGCGGCCAACATGACGGTGGCGATTTGGGTTTTGTCGCCCATCTCGGCCAAAAAGAAAGCCACGACCGTGGTGCCAAATACGCCGTACTTTGGCGCGTCTTGCGCGTCACCCTCATCGAGTTTGTCGGGCACCAGCATCCACGCAGCCATGGCCAAGAATGACACACCCAGCACCCAGCGCAACACGGTTGGGCCCATGAACGTGGTGAGCCACGTGCCCAAGCTCCCCGCCAAAGCATGGTTGGCCAAGGTCGCCACCAAAATGCCCCATACGATCGGCCAAGGCTGGCGAAAACGGGTGGCGAGGAGAAGGGCTAAAAGCTGCGTTTTGTCGCCCATTTCGGCGAGCGCCACGATGCCTGTGGAGATGAAAAAGGCGTCCATGGGTTCATCCTAACCCGCCATGTTTGTGACACGCCGCTGAATTTGGTGCATTTTTTGCTTACAAGTGGTGCGATTCAAATAAGCAGGTGCAAAACGCACCAATCAGGTTCAATTTTCCAAGGATTCGAGTTATGGATGCACACAAACAGGGCGCAGATGCTTTGTTCATTCTGCTAGGCGCCATCATGGTGCTTGCCATGCATGCGGGCTTCGCGTTTTTAGAGCTCGGCACGGTTCGCCGTAAAAACCAAGTCAATGCCTTGGTGAAAATTTTGGTGGACTTTTGTGTGTCCACGCT
>JAVLFR010000166.1:0-1950 GCA_046052785.1 Limnohabitans sp.
GAGCCAACTTTTTTCTAAATTCACCCTCACCTCACCGCGCGGCCCCCTGAACTTGGCCAACCGTGCGATCGTGGCGCCCATGTGTCAGTATTCCGCAGACCACGGACAAGCCACCGACTGGCACCTGATGCACTGGGGCAGCTTGCTCAATAGCGGCGCAGCCCTGTTCATCATCGAAGCGACGGCGGTCGTGCCTGAGGGCCGCATCACCCCCCAGTGTCTGGGGCTTTGGGACGACACCACGGCGGCCGCATTACAAGACAAACTCAGCCGCGCTCGCCAACTTGCCCCCCACGTGCCCGTTTGCATCCAGTTGGCCCACGCTGGGCGCAAAGCCTCTAGCGCATCACCTTGGGAAGGTGGCCAGTTGCTAGCGCTGGACAAAGGCGGCTGGCCCACGGTTGCGCCATCGGCCATTGCCCACTTGACCACCGAGACAGCCCCCCATGAGCTCGACGCCCAAGGCTTGCAACACATCTTGCATGGCTTTGTCCGCGCCGCCCAAAAAGCCGACGCCATGGGCATTGAAGCCATCGAACTGCACGGCGCGCATGGCTATTTGTTGCACCAGTTTTTGTCACCCATCGCCAACCAGCGCACCGACGCCTACGGCGGCAACTTTGACAACCGCACGCGCTTTCCCTTGGAGGTGTTTGAGGCCGTGCGCGCGGTTTACAAAGGCACGCTGGGCATGCGCCTCTCGGCCTCCGACTGGGTCGAGCACGGCTGGACACCTGAAGAAACTGCTGACTTCTCGCTGCGCCTCAAACTGGCAGGTGCAGACTTTGTGCATATTTCCTCGGGCGGTGTGTCAGCGCAACAAAAAATTGCGATTGGCCCCGAGTACCAAGTGCCCTTCGCCAAATTGGTGAAACAAAAAACGGGCCTGCCCACCATTGCTGTGGGCCTCATCACAGAACCCCAGCAAGCCGAAGACATTTTGGTGCGCGGCGATGCAGACCTGATCGCGCTGGCCCGCGCCTTTTTGTATAAGCCCCGCTGGGTGTGGGAGGCTGCCGCCGCCTTGCAAGGCAAGGTTGAAGCCAGCCCCCAATACTGGCGCTGCATGCCACGCGAAGCACAGGGCATTTTTGAAGCCGTGCAAATCGGGCAGCGCTAAAAATTCATAACACGGGAGACAAACCATGAATCACTTCACACGCCGCAACCTCGCCGCCGCGTGGCTAGCCACGGCCCTCCTTGGGTCTAGCGCCTTCTTGGCGCCCTTGGCCGCGCACGCACAAGCCGACGCTTACCCCAGCAAACCCATCACCTTGGTGGTACCCAATCCGCCCGGTGGCTTGGTGGACACCTCGGCCCGTTTGGTGAGCGAACCCTTGGCACGTCTGATTGGCCAATCGGTGGTGGTGGACAATAAACCCGGCGGTAGTGGCAACTTGGCCTATTCCAACGTGGCGCGCAGTGCCAAGGACGGCTACACCGTGCTGGTGTCGTATTCGGGCTATCACATTGCGAACCCGATCCTGATGGACAAACTGCCATGGGACTTGAAAGATCTCACCCCCATTGGCCTGATCACCGTGGCCACCAATGTGATTGCCGTCCACCCCTCTGTGCCCGTTAACAATTTGAAAGAGTTCATTGCCTGGGCCAAACAAAATCCAGGCAAGCTCAACTACGCCTCTCAGGGCAATGGCTCGGTGTCCCACATTGGCACAGAAATCTTCAAGCAGCAAACGGGCATTGAGATGACCCACGTGCCTTACAAGGGCTCAGGGCAAGCCATTCAAGATGTGTTGGCGGGTCAAGTACAAGTGTTCATCTCCACCCCACCCTCTTTAATGGGCCATGTGCAAAGCGGCAAGCTCAAAGCGTTGGCGGTGACAGGCAAAGCACGTCACCCTCAAATGCCGCAAGTGCCCACCGCCGCCGAAGCGGGCATGACGGGGTTTGAGTTGGAGTCATGGGTGGCTTTGTATGTGCCCAACG
>JAVLFR010000167.1:0-3398 GCA_046052785.1 Limnohabitans sp.
GGGCGAGCTACAGCGTTACCTGTCTAAAAATAATGCCCTCAAACGCCGACGTTACGCGATTGACATCAGCGTGTGGGTGAGTGCTAACGGCGGCATGGAGCGCTTTGAGCTGATTGGCACGACGGGGGACGCAGACACCGACGACGCCATCAAGAAAGCGGTCACCGAATTGCCCAGTTTCTCCCAAAAACCGCCTCCTGGAATGCCTCAACCGATACGCTTGCGCGTCATCACGAGCGGCAATTGACGAAAAAGATGATTCAAAATAGTCCTTAAGAGCCATTAATTTTTGCTGCTTTCATTCGATTCATCACGGTCATTAGCAAGATGTGCAACTGAGAACTTTCAACTTGAGATGCGCTTCCCATGAAACCAGTCAAACAAAATTTAATTCCCAAAGTACTGGCACTCTCCATGTTGCTAGGCACTCTTGCCTCTTCTTTTGCACAAGAAAAAGAAGAGCTTGAAAAGACCCGCGCAACGGTTTTATCCCTGATTGAGACCTTGGTGAAGAGCGGCGCCATTTCGCGCAGCCAGGCCGACACCATGATGCGTGACGCCGAGAGCAGAGCGCGGGCGCGCATCATCGCCAACCCCACAGAGACAACCGCTGATGGCAAAAAAGTGGTTCGGGTGCCCTACATTCCAGAAGCCGTCAAGACCGAGATGCGCGAGCAAATAAAGGCCGAGGTCCTAGAAGAAACCAAAGGGACTAGAAACTCCAAAAAACTGCCTGACTTGAATGCCAACAGCCGATTCAAATTTATGGGGGATGTTCGGGTTCGGCAAGAGGTCATCAGGATGTCGAGCACCAACACGCCGACAGGATCTTTGGGTTTGCAATCAGAAAGCTCTCCAAGTGTGACCCGCGGTGCTGACTTTTTCTCGGACTCTTTGAAAAACGTAGGGCCCTTCGGTCCAGCCTTTAACCCCTTACAAAATACCCAACGTCAGCGAGTCAGGGTGCGCTTGGGCATGGTTGGTGAATTGGACGACGATGTGTCTGTGGGAATTGGCGTGACCACGGGCAGTAGCAGCAGCAGCCCCACCTCGTCCAACCAAACCTTGGGGCAGGGCGGAAGCGCGTCGCCTGGTTTTTTCAGCAAGTACCCCGTCCAATGGGACCGCACCTACATCCGTTATCAACCCTCTGGGGCATTTGATGTCAACGCAGGCCGTTTTAAAAATCCCTTTGTCGGCACCGATTTGGTGTGGGCCGATGACATGAGTTTTGATGGCATTGCCAGCACTGTGCGATCTGTCTCGGCGGATGAGTCTGAGGCGTTTGGAACCATGGGTTGGTTTCCCTTGACCACAATGAGCTCGAACAAAACCGTGAACCGAAGCATGTTCGGGGCACAAACTGGCACAGTCATCAAGTTTGGTGAGAAACCAAACAAATTCAAAGCTGCTGTAGGACTTTATAACTTCAAGGGCATGGAAGGAAAAGCTGAGGGCGAATACAAAGGTGCTGGTTACCTGTCGTCGGAATACCCATCGTCTGTGCGCCAGCGTGGAAACACGCTCTTCAGAATCAATTCACTAGAAAAAGACATCGCCGGGAATATTCTCGACACCAACAATAACTGGGGCTTAGCGAGTGGCTTTAAAGAACTGAATTTGACGTCTTCTCTGGACTTCGCGCAATTTGATCCCATTCATATTGTGTTGACAGCCGATGTAGTGAAGAACCTAGGCTATAAAAAAACCGATGTTCAAAAGAGAACGGGTCTAAATATGGATCTGAAGAACACAGGTTATTTGGCCAGCGTCAAATTAGGCTACCCCACCATCTCCCAAAAAGGTGACTGGAATATCACGGCAGCTTACCGCTATGTGGGCAGTGACGCCGTGCTAGACGCTTTCACGAGCGCCGACTATGGCTTGGGGGGAACCAACACCAAAGGCATGTCAATCAACTACAACCTCGGGTTAGCTGACAAGACATGGATGTCGCTGCGATACATCTCTTCCGATTTGATTGATTCCATGGTGCCTCGGGTTGAGGGCTTAAACAACCCTAAAACCAAATTCTCAGTCGACTCGATTTTCATTGACCTCAATACCAGGTTTTGAGGCACATCATGAAACCCCCTCACCCTTTCCAACTGTTTTCTCAGCGGCCACTGCTGCAACTGTTGCTGTGTCTGTTTGTCGGGGTGTTGACCTCTGGACAAATGGCCTACGCGGCTGATGACAAAGAGCTAAAAAACAGCCAAGAGCAGGTCAAGCGCTTGCAACAAAAGACCAAGCAACTCGAGCAAGAGAAGGCACTCTTGTTGGCCGATAAGTCCAAGATTGAGGCCAGCTTAAGTGCTAACAACGACCAAATGGAAAAAAGTTCGCGCAGCATTTCAGCCACTAACAAAAAAATAGTGACCTTGACGGCAGACGTTGAAATATTAAAAAACGCATTGCTCGAGCTTCAATCTAGAAATGTTGCCTTGGCAGGACAAAACAATGACTTGCAGGACAAGTTGAAAAAAGCCTCAGAAGAAAAGCGAAATTTAGAGGCTTCTTTGGGTGCCACCGAGACTGCTTTGACGTCTAGCCAACAGACCATTGCGCAATGCACTACGCGTAACCAAATTTTGGTCAAAACGGGTGAGTCCATTCTCAAGCAGTACGAAGAAAAGAGTTGCTTGGACTCTTTTGTGCAAAAAGAACCGCTGACGAAGCTGAAGAGGGTAGGCATTGAGAACCGCTATCAAGAGTACCAAGAGATGCTGGAGAGCCAGCTGATGATGGATGCGGAAGCGCAGAGCTTAACCCGAGCCAAGCAAAGAGTAGAAGCCAGTAAAACTGCTGAAGAAAGACGTTTAAAACTGGAAGAGGACAAGCGGCTTCAAGCCGAAGAGCAGCGCACCAAAAATCGCGAAAGAAAACGTAAAGAGCAAAAAGAGATTAATTCAGCTACGCGTTCGATCAAAAACTCTTTAGAACGCTTGGAGTGGTGAACTTGTCATAAATCTTTTTTAAAATTTTGACAACTCAGAATTCATTCTTATGGCCACTAAAACTTTCTTTAAAAAGAGTTCTTCTCAAAAAGGATTCACCCTGTTGGAATTGCTGGTGGTGATGGTCATCATTGGCTTGCTGGCTGGTTTTGTTGGGCCTAAATATTTTTCTCAGATAGGTAAATCCAATGTGACCGTGGCCACACCCCAGCTTGAGAGCTTTTCAAAAGCGTTGGATGCCTATCGCATTGACATGGGCCGCTACCCAACCACCTAAGACGGGTTGGTGGCCTTGTCGGTGGCGCCTGTTAACAATCCAGAAAAATGGCGTGGCCCTTAATTGTCTAAAAAAATTCCCCTCGATCCTTGGGGCCGTCCTTACGAATACCGAATTCCTGGCACGAACAATAGCGAATTTGATCTTATTTCTTTGGGTGCCGA
>JAVLFR010000168.1:0-1707 GCA_046052785.1 Limnohabitans sp.
TGCCAATATGGCCTGCTGCAATTTCGCGCAAGGCGGTCACACCTGGCTTGTTTTTGCTGTCGACCTTGGGGGTGTGGCCTTGGCTAAGCATGCGAGCGCGGTAAGTGGCGCACAGCACCAATTGAAAGCGGTTAGGGATTTGCTCGAGGCAATCTTCAACAGTGATGCGGGCCATGTGGGTACTCCAGAATTCAGGTGATGTTCAGGGCTTGAAAGATATCAGCCCGTGCCCGGCGCTGAGCCAGGAATTTGAGGCGCTGTGCATGCACGACAGCTTTCAGGTCGAACAAGGCGGTCTCAAATAGAGCATTGATTATAACGTAGTCAAATTCTCGGGCCTGTGCCATCTCATCGGCGGCGTTTTGCAGTCGCAACTCAATGATGTCGGAGGCATCTTCGCCACGGTTGTGCAAACGCGATTTGAGCTCTTCCCAGCTCGGCGGCAAGATGAAGATGAGTACGGCATTGGCAAACAGCTTTTTGATTTGGACCGCGCCTTGGAAGTCAATTTCCAAAATCACGTCTGCGCCTTGGGCAATGCGGTCCTCAATGGCCTTACGCGAGGTGCCATAGCGTTGGCCGTGCACATGCGCCCATTCCAAAAACGCGTTGGCTTCGACCATCTGGTCAAACTCTTGTGGGGAGACAAAGAAGTATTCGCGGCCATGCTTTTCTTGGCCCCGCGGCTGACGCGTAGTGTGTGACACCGAGGGCCGCACTTTGGCGTCGAGTTCCATCAAGGCTTTGACGAGGCTCGATTTGCCAGCCCCGCTGGGGGCTGCGACCACAAAAAGGTTACCTGGGAAGTTGTCCATTATTCGAGGTTCTGTACTTGTTCGCGGAGTTGTTCGATCAACACTTTCATGTCCACCGAAATACGGGTCATTTCCAGGGTGGCCGACTTCGAACCCAAAGTGTTGGCCTCGCGGTGCAGCTCTTGAATCAGGAAATCCAAACGCTTACCCACGCCTTCGGCTTTGCCGCCTTTGGCCAGCAAGTTGTCCATTTCATCAAAGTGCGACACCAAGCGCGTGAGCTCTTCAGCCACGTCGATGCGAATGGCAAACGATGTGGCCTCTGTCAGCGCGCGGTCTTGCGCAGCTTCTGGCAAAGTGGTGCCTTCGGTCAAGGCCATGGCTTCGCGCCAGCGCTCCAGAAACTTCACCCGTTGTTGCTCCACCAGTTGAGGCACCAACGGCGCGGCCTGTGTGGCCAGCACGCGCAACTGGCTCAGCCGCTCGCGCAGGGTTTGACCTAGACGTGCGCCCTCGCGCTCACGGGCGTCGCTCAGTTGACTGAGGGTGGTTTGGGCCAGCTTGAGCACGGCAGAACCCAAATCGGCGGGTCCCGCAGATTGAGAGGTGGCCAAACGCAACACATCAGCCACCGACAGGCCGTTGGCTTTAGGTAAGTGAGCGTGTACCAACTCTTGGAGCACGAGCAGACGTTGCAGCAGGGCGGGGTTGGGCTCGGCAAAGCTGGCATCTGCCGTGCTTTCTATATGGGCGCGGACTTCGACTTTGCCGCGTTTGAGGTGCTGGGTCAGCAGTTCTCTGATGGCCGCCTCGTGAGGGCGCAACTCTTCGGGCATCTTGAACGTCAGGTCCAAAAAGCGGCTGTTGACGGAGCGAATCTCCAGCCCCAAGCGCAAGGCTGGGCTGTTGGCAGCGTCTGAGGTCAGCTCGGTTTGCGCACTGGCGTAACCGG
>JAVLFR010000169.1:0-10120 GCA_046052785.1 Limnohabitans sp.
CCGGTGTTGCGATTTAAAAATCCGCAGGGCGGCTCGGTCGTATGGGAAGACAAGGTCAAGGGCCTCATCGAAATCAGCAATGACGAGCTCGACGATTTGGTCATTGCGCGTCCCGATGGCACACCCACTTATAACTTTTGCGTGGTGGTGGATGACATCGACATGGTCATCACCCATGTCATTCGTGGTGATGACCATGTCAACAACACGCCGCGACAAATCAATATTTTCAAAGCCCTAGGCAAACAGCCACCCGTGTATGCCCATTTGCCGACCGTGCTCAATGCGCAAGGCGAGAAGATGAGTAAGCGCAGTGGTGCCAAAGCCGTCACGCAATACCGTGACGAGGGCTACTTGCCCGAAGCCATGGTCAACTACTTGGCCCGGTTGGGCTGGAGCCACGGGGATGACGAAATTTTCAGCCGCGCTCAGTTTTTAGCCTGGTTCAACCTCGACCATTTGGGACGCAGTGCCGCTCAGTTTGATGAGGCTAAACTCAAGTGGGTCAACGCCCAGCACTTGAAGGCGATGTCCGATGAGGCATTGACCCCTTTGGTCAGTGCGGAGTTGGCCAAACGCGCCATCACCCCCGATGAGCGTTTGCCAGCGATTTGTGGTTTGTTCAAAGACCGCTGCGACACCTTGTTGGTGTTGGCCGATTGGGCCACGGCTTTTTACCGACAGGTCACGCCGCTGTCGGAAGATGTTGCTAAACACATCACCCCAGCGGTATTGCCTGCGTTAGATGCATTGGCTGCCAAGCTCGGCGCCTTGTCCGAGTGGAGCCTGGCTACTGTCAGCGCGGCATTCAAAGAGGTGCTGAGCGAGCAGGGATTGAAGATGCCCCAGCTTGCAATGCCTGTGCGTGTTTTGGTCATGGGCACACCGCAAACCCCCTCGGTGGATGCGGTTCTTTGGCTGTGCGGACAAGAAAAAGTTTTGGCTCGTTTGACCAATCGCTGAAATATTAGCTATACTTTCGTTTTCGACACCCGATGGGGGTATAGCTCAGCTGGGAGAGCGCTTGCATGGCATGCAAGAGGTCAGCGGTTCGATCCCGCTTACCTCCACCAAACTGAGTGTCGAGACGGCTCGAAAGAGCCAGTCCAGGTTTTGACCCTATCGTCTAGAGGCCTAGGACATCACCCTTTCACGGTGAGTACCGGGGTTCGAATCCCCGTAGGGTCGCCAAGTTTTTGTAGCACTTGGCTGAGTTGCTTCAGCAACCCAGCAAAAGCTACAGCTATCAGGAGTGGTAGTTCAGTTGGTTAGAATACCGGCCTGTCACGCCGGGGGTCGCGGGTTCGAGTCCCGTCCACTCCGCCAGTAAGCTAGTAAAAATGCACCTTCGGGTGCATTTTTCATTTCTACTCACCAATCTTGCCGCCATTGGTTTCTGGCTTTGTAGTGTGAAGTGAGGCGTGGGCTTTTAAAAAACAAATCCCGACAGCTCATTTAAAGATTCACCTTCGAGTCAGTAGTTAAAAATAAAAACCCACAAAAAATTGAAGTTTATTGAGCGAGTCCTTACAATTGTCATAGATATAAAAATGACTCTTATGAAGATACTATTTAAATTAACGACTATTTTGTTTGTCGCAACGCTCGCAGCTTGTGGTGCGACAGCTTCTAAACACAACCCCTATCGCCCCGCCATCATTGAAAGCGATGTCGACATGAATCAGTACGAGAAAGATCTGAGCGATTGCGAACAAAACGTCAAAAGTGCGCCTAGCAATATGGAAAGTACCAACAGCTTTCGGTTTAAAGACTGCTTGGTGAAAAAAGGTTACAGATTGTTGAGCTAGTGCGCTGGCTGAGATCGCCAGATGGCTAACCGACTAGCTGTCGGGCTTTTCTAGCGAATGCGCATTGGTCAGGGTCATGCTGACCAATGACTACTCTTCGTGCCAAGGCTATGGCAGCAAGTCCGCATACGCTGTAGATGTCCTTCGAGGCAAACCTCGTCACCCTCGATCAATGGTTATCCCTAGTTTATTTATTCGATTGAATTTGTATGATGACCTGATCAATTCTTAAGCGAGCAATCGTCTTTCATGCAATCTTCCTTTCAGCCAGTCACCGCCACAGATAAGCTATCTGAGCAAGTGGCGCGTCGTTTGATGGCTGAAATTCGCTCGGGGCGGCTAGCCCCGCAAGACAAGTTGCCGACTGAAGCCATATTGGTCAAACAGTTTGGGGTCAGTCGCACCGTGGTCCGAGAGGCTGTGTCGCAGCTTAAATCTCTGGGCATGGTGGATTCCCGGCAGGGCAGCGGCATGTATGTGCGTCACCAAGCCAGCTTTGAGCCTTTGAGTTTTGATGCGCGCCACACGGCTTCTCGCGATGCGGTGGTTCAAATCACCGAGGTCCGCCGCGCGATTGAAGCTGAAGCAGCGCGACTGGCCGCAGAGCGCCGCACCCCCAAAGACCTGAAGCAAATTCGCCTAGCTTTGAGTGCGATTGAATTGGCTGTGAAAGAGGGGCGCGATGGGGTTGAGGAGGATGTGGCTTTTCACCACTGCATTGCCCAAGCGGCCAACAATCCTTTTTTGCTTCAAACGCTTAATTATTTGTCACAGTATTTGCGTGAAGGCACACGCATCACGCGGGCCAACGAGGCGCGTCGGGTCGATTTTGCGCAACAGGTGTTGATCGAGCATTCAGCGTTGGTCGAGGCGATTGAGCGTTCAGACCCGCGTGCAGCCATCAATGCGGCGACCACCCACATGGAAAATGCGTCGCGTCGACTACAAAGCGCGGACCCAGATTTTTGGGCCCAACACCATGTTTCTCTGACTTATTCATCATCATGAACACAATGAAATCTCCAGTGGTTGGCTTGATCGGACTCGGTGCCATGGGGGGCGGAATGGCCCAGTCATTGCGTCGCAAAAATTTTGATGTGCATGTGTTTGATGTGCGAACAGAGGTTGCCCAAGCTTTTGCATCAGCGGGCGGTCATGCCGAAGCTAGCCTGGCGAGTTTGGGGGCCGCGTGTGATGTGGTTGTGAGCGTGGTGGTCAATGCAGCACAGACCGAATCAGTGCTGTTTGGCCAGGACGGGGACGGCACAGGCTGTGCCGCCCATATGAAGGCAGGCAGTGTCTTTGTGATGTGCTCGACGGTGGATCCCAATTGGTCTGTCGCGCTTGAATCTAGATTGGCCGAATTGGGCATTCATTATGTGGATGCGCCGATTTCTGGCGGTGCGGCCAAAGCCGCTGCCGGTGAAATGACCATGATGACTGCGGCCAAACCTGAAGCTTATGCTAAGTGCGACGCTGTGTTGCAAGCCATGGCGGGCAAGGTGTACAAATTAGGAGCGAGCGCTGGGGCGGGCAGCAAGGTCAAAATCATCAACCAATTGTTGGCGGGCGTGCACATTGCAGCGGCAGCAGAGGCCATGGCCTTAGGGTTACGTGAAGGCGTCAACCCCAACGACTTGTACGAAGTCATCACGCACAGTGCGGGCAACAGTTGGATGTTTGAAAACCGCATGGCGCATGTGTTAGCGGCGGACTACACGCCCCTGTCTGCGGTGGATATTTTTGTGAAAGATTTGGGCTTGGTGTTGGACTTGGCGCGCGCCAGTAAATTTCCCTTGCCCCTGTCAAGCACGGCACACCAAATGTTCATGCAGGCATCCACAGCAGGCTTTGCCCGTGAGGATGACAGTGCCGTGATTAAAATTTTCCCCGGCATCGAGCTTCCAAAAACCCTTGATCAATAACGCTTTATTTTTTTTACACAGGAGACCTCCCATGAAACGTTCCCTCATCACCTTGGCTGTCTTGGCCACTGGCTTTGTCAGTGCACAGGCACAAACTGTCATCAAGGTTGGTTATGCCACCTCGGCGACTTCTCACTATGGTGTTGGCACCACAGCTTTTTGTGACGATATCGAAAAAGGCACGCAAGGTCGCTACAAATGTCAGCAATTCCCCAACAGCGCCTTGGGCGGTGAGCGGGAAATGATTGAGGCGGTGCAATTGGGCACTTTGGATATGGTCAACACATCGACTGGCCCCGTGGGTAACTTTGTGCCTGAAGTCAAGATTGTGGACATCCCATTTCTGTTTCGCGACTACGACCACGCTCGCAAAGTCATGGACGGCCCCATTGGCCAAGACATCTTGACCAAATTCCCCTCCAAAGGTTTGGTGGCGTTGGGCTGGACAGAAAACGGATTCCGTCACATGACCAACAACAAGCGCGCCATTGTCAAACCCGAAGATGCCTCCGGTTTGAAAATGCGCACGATGGAAAACAAGGTGCACATGGATGGTTACCGCGCGTTTGGTATCCAGCCCACACCCATGGCTTTTCCTGAGGTGTTTGGTGCATTGCAACAAGGCACCGTGGATGGTCAAGAAAACCCAATCCCAGTGATCTTGGCTTCTAAGTTCTCGCAAGTCCAAAAACACTTGTCCCTGACCGGGCACGTTTACTCACCCGCGTTGTTGATCACTTCACCTCGCTTAATGAACAAGCTCAGCGACGCTGATAAAAAGACGTTTTACGAAGCCGCCAAACATGCTTCAACTGCGCAGCGCAAAAAAGTCAATGACGACGAGGCCAATGGCATTGCTCAGCTAGAAAAAGAGGGCATGTCCGTGGTTCGTAAAGTCGATGGAATGGCTTTCCGCAACTCCTTGCGCGACACCTATGCAAACTACGCCAAGGAATTTGGATCTGACAACATCAAAAAAATTCAAGACGTGAAATAACCCAAGCGGTTAATCAGGCAGGGCAATTGGGTGAGGCAATTGCCCTGTTTTTTATTCATAAATAGGTTTAACTCATGAAGACTTTTGAGCGTTATTTTTTGGCTACCAATCGTTGGGCATTGATTCTGATGTTGGCGGTGATGTCGATCATCATTTTTACCAACGTGGTGTTGCGCTACAGCACTAACCAGTCGATTGAGTGGGCCGAGGAAGTGGCACGCCATCTCATGATTTGGCTCACCTTTTTAGGCTGCGGACCCGTCCTGCGTTATGGCGGCCACATCGCAGTGGAGAACGTTCAAGACATGGTGCCACGCTCTATCGCCATTGCCATGCGCGTGTTCATTGCACTGTTAATTTTTGGTTTGTTTGTATTTTTAACTTGGTATGGCCTGGAGTACATGGATCGCACCCAGTACCAGCAAACGCCCGCCACACAAATATCGTTTGCCTACATCTATGCTGCTTTGCCAGTGGGCGCAGCCGTGACCTTGATTCATTGGTTGCTGATCGTGCGTGACTATGTGATGGAACGCAAATTTGCCTCTGATGATCACTTCGATGCCACTGCCAGCGCATCTCTTTGAAAGTAAACGATGAACGCTAGCCTTATTTTGCTGATTTCCGTGTGCGTCTACCTGGCCGTGGGCGTGCCCGTTGCTTTTGCCTTGGGGCTGTCGACGATGACGGCCTTGCTTCTTTCGGGAAGCTTTCCCATGCTCGTGTTGCTCAAGGAAACATTCACCGGCATTGACAGTTTTCCCCTCATGGCGGTGCCGTTTTTTATTTTGGCGGCAGAGCTGATGAGCGGCGGTTCGTTGACCGAGGTCTTACTCAGATTTGCAGGCCAATTTGTCGGCCATAAGCGCGGTGGCTTGGGCTACACCAACGTGGTGGCGTTGACGTTTTTCTCGGGCATTTCTGGCTCGGCCTTAGCCGATGCCGCAGGCCCAGGTTCGATGATGATTCGCATGATGGACAAGGCCGGCTATGCACGCTCTTACGCGGCCGCCTTAACGGCGTCCACTGCCATTGTGGGGCCGATCATTCCACCGTCGATCATCATGATCATCTATGCCTTAGCCGATGACAATGTGTCCGTGGGCGCTTTGTTCATGGCGGGGCTGTTGCCTGGCTTGCTGATTGCCGTGGCCATGTGCGTGGTGAATTGGTACATCTCAAAACAAAGAAATTACAAGGGCGATGGCGAGCGCCCGTCCTTTGATCAAATCATCTCGACCACCTGGAAAGCTTTGCCAGCCGTGCTGTTGCCGGTTTTGATTTTGGGTGGCATGCGTGCAGGTTGGTTCACGCCCACAGAGGCCTCGGTTGTGGCCGTGTTTTACGCTTTGCTGTGCGGAAAATATGTGTACCGCACCTTGGAGTGGAAAGCCATTCCCGATATTTTGTCGCGCTCTGCTTTACTCACCGCCTCGGTTCTGCTGATCATTGGCATGTCTGCTTCTTTTGCTTGGGTGTTGACCATCGAAGGGATCCCGCAAATTGCGGCCAACTGGATTGTGGACATGCAGCTCTCGCCCTGGATGTTCTTGGTGGTGATCAACATCTTTTTATTACTGTTTGGTATTTTTATTGAACCGCTACCTGGAGTGATGGTGTTGGTGCCCATCTTGGCGCCCGTGGCGGCCAAAGTCGGCATTGAGCCCATTCATTTTGCGATGGTGGTGATTTACAACCTGACGCTGGGCATGATCACGCCGCCAGTGGGGGGCTTGTTATTCGTCACCTCTAACGTGTCTCGTGTGCCTTTGTCCGATTTGACACGCGAACTCAAACCCTTCTTATGGGCGCACGGTGTGGTGTTGGTGATCTTGACTTTTGTGCCCGCCTTGAGCAATTGGCTGCCACATGCAATGGGATTTAAATAAATCATGACGCCACGCTTGCTATTAGGCTGTATCGCCGATGACTTCACTGGGGCAACGGATTTAGCCAACAATTTGGTACGCGCAGGAATGCGTGCTATTCAAACCATTGGCATTCCTACTGAACCATTGCGTGTGGATGTGGATGTGGTGGTGGTTGCCTTGAAGTCTCGCACCATCCCCGCGGCCGATGCCGTGGCCCAGTCTTTGGACGCCTTGCACTGGTTACAGGCGCAAGGGGCCGAACAAATTTATTTCAAATACTGTTCCACCTTTGACAGCACCAGCCAAGGCAACATTGGTCCTGTGACGGAGGCCTTGATGCGGGCGATGGGCACCGACTTCACCATTGCCACACCCGCGTTTCCCGACAATGGTCGCACCGTGTTCAAAGGCCATTTGTTTGTGGGTGATGTGCTGCTTAACGAGTCAGGCATGCAACACCACCCACTGACGCCCATGACCGATGCCAACTTGGTGCGCGTCATGCAAAGCCAATGTCAATCCACCGTGGGCTTGATTGACTATAAAACCGTGGCACAAGGGGCCTCAGCCGTTGAGCAACGTATCGGTGAACTGCAACAGCAAGGTTGCCGCATTGCCATTGTTGACGCGCTGTCCAATGACGATTTGTGGCGACTCGCCCCCGCCTTGAAGCGCATGCCCTTGATCACAGCGGGTTCTGGTGTGGCCATTGGCTTGCCGCAAAACTTTGGTTTGAGCCCCACCCCGACCACCAGTGCGCTACCACCTGTGCAAGGCCAGCAGGCGGTGCTTGCAGGCAGTTGCTCGACGGCGACCCAAAAGCAAGTGGCGTATTTCGAGCGCCAAGGCCTGCCCGCCTTGGGTTTGGATACAGCCCGTTTGGTGCAGGACGATGCCGCCCACCACGCCGTTGTGGCCGAGGCCTTGGCCTGGGCTGCCTCGCATGGGTCTCACCCGGATGCTCAAGGCCCCGTGTTGATTTATTCCACGGCGTCACCCGACCTCGTCAAAGCGGCGCAAGCGCAATATGGCGTGCAAGTGGTGGGTGATCGCATCGAGCAGGCCTTGGCTGCGATTGCCCAAGGCTTGGTTGAACGTGGCGTGGCCCAACTGGTGGTGGCGGGCGGCGAGACCTCTGGGGCCTGTGTTCAGGCCCTGGGTATCACGCAGTTGCAAATTGGTCTACAGATTGACCCAGGCGTGCCATGGTGTCACGCCCACACAGCCCATGGGGGCCTGCACATCACTTTGAAATCAGGCAACTTTGGCAGCGAAGACTTTTTTGTCAAAGCCTTTCATCAATTGTCTGAGGCCCAGACCCTATGAACGAAGTTCAAGCCCGCGATGAAATATGCCGAGTGGGCGAAAGCCTGTTTGCCCGCGGTTATGTGCATGCCACTGCTGGCAATATCAGTGTGCGCTTAGACGGGGGAGATTTCTTGATCACGCCCACTGATGCATGCCTGGGTTTTTTAGAGCCGAGTCGCCTTGCCAAAGTAAACAGCGGTGGTGTTCAAGTCAGTGGCGATCCAGCCAGCAAAACCCTGGCCCTGCATCGCCACATTTATGCGGCAGCCAGTCGCCATGATGCCGACACCGCCTGTGTCATTCACTCCCACAGCACGCATTGTGTGGCCTTGACGCTCAAGCACCCCGCGTGTGAAGAATTGTTGCCACCCATCACACCATATTTTGTGATGAAGGTGGGGCACGTGCCCACCATCTCCTATCACCGCCCAGGCGATCCACAAGCGGCTCAGCAAGTCGCATCCACGATCGAGCGCTACATCTCACAAGGCACACCGATTCGTGCCGTCATGCTCGAACGTTTGGGCCCCAATGTGTGGCACACCTCGCCCGCGGCGGCCATGGCAGTTTTGGAAGAGCTCGAAGAATCCGCGCGTTTGATGTGCCTTCACCCGACCTCTCTGTCCCCCTTAACCCCTTCTCAACTCCAAGAACTTCGCGACTGCTTTGGCGCGCGTTGGTAAAAAAAATATGCCCCAATTTGCTGCCAACTTGACCATGATGTACCCCGAGTTGCCGTTTCTTGACCGATTCGAAGCGGCGGCGCAGGATGGGTTCAAAGCGGTTGAATACTTGTTTCCTTATGCGTATGCCCCACAAGAGTTGAGCTCGCGCTTGCAGGCCAATGGCTTGCAGCAGGTGTTGTTTAACGCACCCGCGGGCGGTGTTGATGCTGCCAGCATCGATGCGGCGTGGGCCATCAATACGCGGGGAACGGCCAGTGTGCCGGGACGTGAGTCTGAGTTTCGTGAAGGGTTTGGCATGGCCTTGCGCTATGCGTCAGCCTTGCAATGTCCGCGTCTTCACGTCATGGCGGGTTTGTTGGGCGGCGGACAAACCCGCGACAGCAACTTGCCCACCTACCTCGCTAATTTGGCATGGGCCGCGAATCTGGCCGCCCAAGAAGGGCTGGATATTTTGATCGAGCCCATCAACACCCGAGACATTCCGCGTTTCTTTTTGAATCGCCAAGACCAGGCGCATGACATCATTGCGTCCATCGGCGCGTCCAATATCAAGGTGCAGATGGACCTTTATCACCTGCAAATTGTGGAAGGTGATGTGGCGACCAAGATTCGCCAATACCTTCCTTCAGGCAACGTTGGGCATCTGCAAATCGCAGGGGTGCCAGAGCGCCACGAGCCCAGCGTGGGTGAGCTGAATTACGACTATCTGTTTTCAGTCATCGACGAGGTGTCACACGCCTGCGGTTGGCAAGGCTGGATCGGCTGCGAGTACAAACCCAAACTAGGCGGCACCCCCAACGGGACATCTGCGGGTTTAGGCTGGTTCGCACCTTATCGTGCTTAAAGGGAGAAAACATGCGGCAGCATTTCATCGACAACCAATGGGTGGCTGGGCAATCGGGTGACAGCATTGCGATGATCGACCCATCGACCGGCGAGGTCTTTGACCATTTGACACGGGGCAATGCCCACGACATTGACAAAGCCGTGCTCAGCGCCCGTCGCAGCTATGAGGGGGCTTGGGGCGCCCTGACGGCAGCAGAGCGTGGCCGCTTGTTGATGAAGTTGGCCTACAAGCTGCAAGACTATGCGGAAGAGTTGGCTCAGTTGGAGTCAAAAGACTGTGGCAAACCCCTCAAGCAAGCGCGTGCGGATGCGGCGGCGGTGGTGCGCTATTTTGAGTTTTATGCGGGCGCGGCAGACAAACTGTTGGGCCACACCATTCCGTACCAAAGCGGCTACACCGTGTTGACTTTGCGTGAACCGCATGGCGTGACAGGGCACATCGTGCCGTGGAACTACCCCATGCAAATTTTCGGGCGAAGTGTCGGTGGTGCCTTGGCGGCGGGCAATGCCTGCGTGGTCAAACCTTCTGAGGATGCTTGCTTGTCGTTGCTGCGTATTGCAGAGCTGATGGCAGACGTGGGTTTTCCAGCTGGCGCGATGAACCTGGTAACGGGCTTCGGACATGAAGCAGGCGATGCCTTGGTTCGGCATGCAGGCATTGACCATGTGTCCTTCACGG
>JAVLFR010000170.1:0-4630 GCA_046052785.1 Limnohabitans sp.
TTTGGTGTTCACCAAGGTCTAAGCTTCATGCACATCCCCACGCGTCAAGGCGTTGGCCCCAGCCGCGTGACGCTGCCTGTGGGGCCTTGGCCCACGGTGTTGGATTTTTTGCTCGAGCGCATGCCCGACATTTCGCGCGACGAATGGCTGCACCGTTTTGCGCATGACCTGGTCCTCAACGAGGCGGCCAAACCCGTCGCAGCCACGCAGACCTACACACCACACACCAAGCTCTACTACTACCGCCACATCGCCAACGAGCCGGTGCTACCAAAAAAAGCGAGCATCATGTTTGAGGACGAGCACTTGGTCGTGGCGGATAAACCGCACTTCATGCCTGTCACACCGGCGGGCCGCTACGTGCAGCAGAGTTTGTTGGTGCAACTCAAGCACCTCACAGGCAACGACGACCTCGTCCCCCTGCACCGCATCGACCGCGAAACCGCAGGCCTCGTGATGTTTGGCAAACGTCTGCAAGACCGCGATGCGTACCATGCACTGTTTCGCGACAAAGAAATGCATAAGGTGTATGAAGCGGTGGCCGCCTTCAACCCCGCGCTAGAACTGCCGCGCGCACACATCAGCCGTCTGCAACCAGACCAGCTTTTTTTCAAAACCCAAGAAGTCGCAGGCGAGCCCAACAGCGAAACGCGCATCAGCTTGCTCAAAGTCGAAGCGTCGCGGGCGCTCTACCAGCTAGAACCTATCAGCGGCAAACGCCACCAATTACGCGTGCACATGATGGCCCTCGGCCTGCCACTCGAGGGCGACCAGTTTTATCCCACCGTGTTGCGCGGGCCTGATGCACTAGAGGACTTCAACAACCCCTTGCAATTACTTGCAAAAACCGTGGCCTTCACCGACCCCGTCACGGGCGAGGCCAGAGAGTTTCACAGCGCGCTGCGTTTGAGCTTGGCGCTGTAAACCCCACTCCGAAGAAGCGTCAGGCAAGCCCGATGCTTCAAGGGCGTTAAGCCTTGATTTCGCGTGCCGTGATTTGGTACTTGAAGGTATCTGGCGCGTAGGAGTCAGCGCGGCCATCCACCGTCTCAGCCACGGGGTACATCAAAAAGCCCAAGCGGTCTTCTTTGCTGCCGGGCAAAACCACATCGTGTGCGGTGTTCCAACCGAGCCAGTTGCCTTCCCAGCCGCCGAACAAGCGGTTGTAAACGGGTTGCACCACGGCGTTGTCGGTGCGCTTGATCCACTCTGGGGTTTCCATGCGCATGACCTTGGCTACGTCGGCGGGGTCCATCGCTACCCAACCGTGCGCTTGCAAATACACCTCAGCACGGCAGTGCTGTGCGCCTTTCAAGCTGGCAGGGTTGCCCGACAACTCTTTGTAACCAAAGGCAGATGGGACCAAACGAATGCCGTACACATCGCGGGCAGGCACGCCCACCGAACGGCACAAACCCACAAACAAGGCGTTGATGTCGGCGCACTTGCCGCCGAGGTTGCCCGTCTCCAACATAGTTTTGATATCACCTTCGCCGCAACCGCGTGTCTTGGGTTCGCGCCATGCGTTGGCCACGACCCAGTCGTAAATGGCACGCGCTTTTTGTGCGTCGGTGGTTGCGCCTTGCGTGGCTTTGCGCGCTGTCGTTCGCACGATGCCGTCGGTAGGCAACAAATGGGTGGCACGGGTGTGGTAGCGCAAGGTGCCAGCGTCTTCACGGGTGAAGGCTGTCGATGCGGGCTGGCTGATGTCCACAAAACGGCTTTGCGTTTGCACGCGGCTGGTCACTTCGACAAACGGTGTCACGCCTGCGGCGTACTCGGTGTAGAGCATGCGCGCGCCATCAAGACCATCGCTGGTCATGCGTGAGGTGCCGTTGGATTGGAAGTGACTTTCCAATGAGCGCTGCCAATCCGAGTTGATGCTGGGTATGGGCAACCACACGCGCGAAGCGCCTTTTGTGGGAGCCAAGTCCACACGGGTGGTGACTTCAAATGTGCGCCACAGACCCGCTTGGGGCTCGAAGCGGCGAGCGGCTTGAGGAAAAGTTGAGGCACTGGTTTGGGCGACCGCAAAGCTGGGCACACCTGAGAGGGCGCACGCTGCTGCGGCCCCCTTGAGAAGGGAACGACGCACGAGAGTCATGAAAGAGAGCTCCGAATAAAGAGAGAGACTTGTCGGCACATACCAAGATGCCCCGAAGGCAAGTCACCTCACACAAAGCGCATGAGGCGAGCGGATTATCGCTTGGGGGTGCTGAGCTTCGATGCGGCGGTGGCGGCAGTGGCCGTGTGGCGCACATCGGCCAGCCACGCGTTGGCTTGCGCACCACTCCAGTCCACATCCCCCACCACGCGCCATCGCGCTTGGCCATTGGGCGCAATCAGGATGGTGGTGGGATACACCGTCACCCCCCAGCGCTTGGCTAACTCGCCTTTGGCGTCTGAAATGACGGGAAACGTCATGCCCGTGCTTTGCAGGTAGCGTGCCGCGCGCGCCGCAGGTTCGCGCACGTTGATCGTGAGCACCACGGTTTGGCTATCGCTGATGTCGTGCAAGGTTTGCAGCGTGGGCAATTCGTCTTTACACGGCGCACACCAGGTGGCCCAAAAGTTAAGGACCACCACGCTGCCTGCCAGCTCAGCGGTGCTCCAGGCTTTGCCCTGCAAATCGACCGATTCAATCAAGGGTGTGGCTGCGCGATGAGGCCAAGCTGATTTATCGAACTGCGCGCAGGCCGCAGTGGCCAGAACACTCAGCAGGAAACCGAGAAACAAGCGCATCAGACGCGTTCGGCCACCCAAGCTTGCACGCTGGCCATGGCTTTGGGCAGCGCTGGCGCATCGGTGCCACCGGCCATGGCCATATCGGGTTTGCCACCGCCTTTGCCACCCACTTGTTGCGCCACAAAGTTGGCCAACTCACCTGCTTTGACCTTGCCCGTGTTGTCAGCGGTCACGCCTGCGGCGATGTTGACTTTCTCGCCATCCACGGCCGCCAGCAAGATCACGGCCGACTTCATCTTGTCTTTGAGCTTGTCCATGGTGTCACGCAAGGTTTTGGCGTCCGCCCCTTCGAGCATGGCCACCAACAGCTTGGTGCCATTCACGTCAACCGCTTGCGTCAGCAACTCGTCGCTTTGGGCAGAAGCCACTTTGCCTTTGAGGGCCGACACTTCTTTTTCAAGCGTTTTGACTTGCTCCAACACTTGAGCTAGGCGTGTATTCAGTTCAGCAGGCGGCGCTTTGAGGGCGCCAGCGGCTAGCGCCACCGAATCTTCGAGTGACTGCAAATAAGCCAACGCATTGGCGCCAGTCACCGCTTCAATGCGGCGCACGCCAGCGGCCACGCCGCCCTCGGCCACCACTTTGAACAAACCAATATCGCCCGTGGCTTTGACGTGGGTGCCGCCGCACAACTCGCGGCTCGAGCCGATATCGAGCACGCGCACTGTCTCACCGTACTTCTCACCGAACAACATCATGGCGCCCGTTTTTTGTGCAGACTCGATGTCCATCACACGCGCTTGTGCCGCAGCGTTGGCCAAAATTTCGGCGTTAACTTGGGCTTCGATCTTGCGAATCTGCGCATCGGTCACGGGCGCATTGTGCGCAAAGTCAAAACGCGTGCGCTCAGCATTCACCAAGCTGCCTTTTTGCTGCACATGGTCACCCAACACTTCGCGCAAAGCTTTGTGCATCAAGTGGGTGGCCGAGTGGTTACGCACGGTGGCTGCGCGCAATGTCACGTCCACTTGTGCGTCCACATGGTCGCCCACCGCCAACGTGCCTTGGGTCAAGGTGCCGTGGTGGCCGAATACATCGGCCTTGATCTTCAAGGTATCTTCCACCGCAAAACTGGCTGAGCCGCTCACCAGCACACCAGCGTCGCCTACTTGGCCACCGCTCTCGGCGTAGAACGGTGTGGTGTCCAACACCACCACCCCCGTTTGTCCGTGTTTGAGTTCAGCCACTGAATTGCCATCCAAGTACACCGCCACCACTTTGGCAGTCGCTTTGAGGTCGTCATAACCCACGAATGTGTTGCCGGCGCCCGTGTAGTCCAAGGCTTTATCCATCTTGAACTTGCCAGCGGCACGGGCTTGGCTTTTTTGTTTTTCCATTGCGGCAGCAAAGCCTGCTTCGTCGACACTCAGGCCACGCTCACGGCACACGTCGGCGGACAAATCGAGAGGGAAGCCATAGGTGTCATGCAGCTTGAACGCGACCTCACCAGGCAACACTTTGGCGCCGCCTTGCAATGCCGCATCCAAAATTTGCATACCCACCTCGAGGGTTTCAAAGAAGCGCTCCTCTTCGGCCTTCAACACCGAAGCAATGCGCTCGGCCTGGGATGACATATTGGGATAGGCCGCCCCCATGAGCTTGACCAAATCAGGCACCAGTTTGTGGAAAAACGGTTTTTTCTGACCTAACAAATAGCCGTGGCGAATGGCGCGGCGGATGATGCGACGCTGCACATAGCCGCGACCTTCGTTGCTAGGCACTACGCCGTCGCTGACCAAGAACGCGGTGGCACGAATATGGTCAGCAATCACGCGCAGGCTCTTGTGGCCCATGTCGGTGCAACCTGTTTCGCGCGACGCGGCTTTGATGAGGGCATCAAAGATGTCAATCTCGTAGTTGCTGTGCACGTGCTGCAAGATGGCCG
>JAVLFR010000171.1:0-4267 GCA_046052785.1 Limnohabitans sp.
GATCTACACGAGCCTTATCGTCGGCAGCGTCAGATGTGTATAAGAGACAGCTCGTTTTCGATGATGGCAATCTTTTGGCCGTGGGCCTCGGTCAGCACGCGCTTGAGCAAGGTGGTTTTGCCCGAGCCCAAAAAGCCGGTCAGGATGGTGGCGGGGATCAACATATTTGAGAAGCCTTATTTCAGAACGTTTCAATCAACCTGATATTGTGGCCGACTTGGGTTTTTCAACCAGCTCCGCCGCTTTCACCACCACCAAACCCTTGAGGTATTCCCCCTCTGGAAAGGTCAGCGTCATCGGATGGTCGGGGGCGCCTTGCATGCGCTCGCTGATGTAGCCGTCGCATGGCGCATCGGTGCCCGCCGAGGCCACAATTTTGTGAAACAAATCAGCACTGATGCCGCCCGAGCAACTGTAGGTAAACAGCACGCCGCCAGGCGTCAGCAGCTTGAAGGCCAATCGGTTGATGTCTTTGTAGGCACGCGCCGCGCGGTCGGCATGCGCGGCAGACGGTGCAAACTTAGGTGGGTCGAGCACGATGGCATCAAAGGTTTGGCCAGCTTGAATGAATTGACGCAACGACGCGTTCACATCCGCATCCATCATCGTGGTACTCGCCGAGTCAAAACCGTTCAGCGCCACGTTAACTTTGGCCAGCTCTATCGCGGCGCCAGATGAGTCGATGGACGTCACATGCACCGCACCACCCGACAGCGCCGCCACGGTGAAGCCACCCGTGTAGCAATAGCAATTGAGCACCCGCTGAAACTGCAAGCGACGGGCGTAATCGGCAAACTTCTTACGACTGTCGCGTTGGTCTAAATAAAAACCCGTCTTGTGGCCTTCGGCCACGTCGAGCGAAAGCAGCCAATCGTGCTCGCGCAACACCACGCGCGTAGCGCCCTCACCGCGCAACCAACCTGTGACCTCGGGCAAACCTTCGAGCTTACGCACGCTCGAGTCTGAGCGTTCATACAGCTTGGTCAACCCTGTTTGCGCCAACAGCTCATCGGCAATCACGCCCTTCCAGCGCTCGGTGCCGCATGACAAAAAAGATGCCACCAAGATGTCGTCATAGCGGTCCACGATGAGCCCTGGCAAGCCATCGGACTCGCCATGAATCAAACGCACACCATTGCTTTGAATGTCAAATCGACTGCGCGCCGCGATGGCGCGGGCGATGGAGGCTTTGAAAAAAGACGCGTCTATGCGCTGGCTTTCGTCAAAACTCCAAATGCGCGCACGAATTTTGGATTCGGGGCTGCACGAAGCCCAACCGAGGAACTGCCCGTCATGTGACTCCACACGAACGGTTTCACCCGCATCGCCACTGCCTTTGCCAATTGCACCGTCAAAAATCCACGGGTGACGGCGCAAGGCAGAACGCTCTTTGCCTTCTCTTAACTTGATTGTTTTCATTGACTCGATTGTCGGTTGAGTCGTTGGTGGTTTCCGTCTTGGATGGCTGTTTATTTCGCTTCGCCACGACGCGTAGCGGAGCGACGAAGAACCCTATTTCTTGCGAGCCCTTGGATGCGCCGCGTCATACGCCTGCGCCAAATGCTGAAAATCCAACCGCGTGTACACCTGTGTGGTGGTGATGTTGGCGTGGCCCAGCAACTCTTGCACACCACGTAAATCTTGGCTCGACTGCAACACATGGCTGGCAAATGAGTGGCGCAGCATGTGGGGATGCACGGGTGTGGACAAGCCAGCCTTCAAACTGCGCTGACGCAAGCGCTGCCAAATGGCTTGAGCCGTGAGGCGTGTGCCATGGCGCCCAATGAACATGGCCGCTTGATCGGCCGTGGCAGGCGTGAGGCCTTGCGCGCGCACTGCGAGCCAGGCTTGCAGGGCTTCTAGGGCTTTGCCGCCCACAGGCACGCTGCGGCGTTTGCTACCTTTGCCCAGCACATGGGCCTCGCAGCCTGCCAAGTCAATCCAGCCTTTGGCTTGTGCACCCGCTTGTGCGTCAAGACCAACCAGTTCACCCACGCGCAAGCCGCAGCCATAGAGCAACTCGACGATGGCTGCGTCGCGACACTCTAGCCAGGGGTCACTGGTCTCGAGGGGTGCTTTGTACTCGGCCAGTTGCACGGCGTCGTCAACGCTCAGGGCCTTGGGCAGGGGCTTTGCGGCTTTGGGGGCCCGCACGTCTTGCACAGGGTTGATGGTGATCAAGCCTTGACGGCCTAGCCAAACATAAAAACCGCGCCAACCCGAGAGAATGAGCGCAATGCCGCGCCCGCTGCGCCCGCCACTGTGCATGTGCGAGACCCAGCGGCGAATGTGCGCACTTTGCACCGCTTCGAGCTCGACGTTGGCTTGTACTGCATAGTCTGTGAGTTTTTGCAGGTCTAGGGTGTAGAGCGTGACGGTGCGTTCAGCCAAGCGCTTTTCAAAGCGAACATGGTCGAGGTAACGGGCGACCAAGTCCATGCGCTTTAATTGCTAGCTTTTAACGCAAGTGTGAGAGCGCGGCGCTGGCCAAGTCTCCCAAGCGCTCAATGATGGTGGTGCCCATGCCCTCAAAATAGCGCTGGGGGTCTGGCGAGGCCAATACCAACAAACCGATCACGGGTTGCTCAGCTGCGGTTTGCGGTGTGTCTTCGCAACGCGTGGCACGCAAGGCAATGAAGGCGACGGATTGAACCGCGGCGGGGTCAGGCAACCACTGCACAGCATCCAAGTTGTGGTTGATGCCAACATAGGGCTTGGCGAGTGTTGCCGCAAAGTCTTTGATGGGATCGATCACGCTTTGCGCGAAAGGCTCTATTTGAAAAGCCTCACTCACGCCCCACACTTTGATGGCGACTTGTGGCACCAAAAAAGTGTGTTGAATTTGGTCGGAAATGGTGTGCGGCAAATCACGGGCGTTGGTGGTCATCAGCAACGTTTTGACCCAGCGCTGCATGCGCTCAATCAGCACTTCGTTTTCAGTGCCGTGACGCATCATGTCCATCATGCGAAGCTCAAGGGCGCGAATTTTTTCGCGCATCATTTCGGCTTGGCGCTCTTGCAGGCTCACGGCGCGGTGGCTGTGGGGGCTGTTGAGTTTGACTGCTGACAAAAGCTCGGCGTGACGCTCGAAAAAATCTGGCGTGTTCACCAAAAAATTGGCGATGTCGTCTTCGGTGATGGGGTTCATGGCAGGGTGGGTCATAGGTTATCCGGAAGGGTGATGTCACCTTGAAAAACGGTGGTGGCTGGGCCGGTCATGCGCACGGGTGAGTCGCCGCCTTCCCATTCGATGGTGAGTGTGCCACCCAGGGTGTGCACGGTGACGCGCGCATCAAGCAAGCCCCAACCAATGCCTGTGACCACCGCCGCGCACGCGCCTGTGCCGCAGGCCAGGGTCTCGCCCGCGCCACGCTCAAACACGCGCAATCGCACTTCGCTGCGGCTGAGCACTTGCATGAAGCCGGCATTCACACGTTTAGGAAAAGCTGCATGGTTTTCAATCCAGGGGCCTTGCGCCAGCACAGGGGCGATGTCCACATCAGGCACCACTTGCACCGCGTGCGGGTTACCCATGGACACCACGCCCACATTCACGGCGCCGCCATTGCCCAACGCCAACTGCCAAGCCTGAGCGTCAGAAACGCTGGCCGCATGACCGTGTGCGTCAATCGGCTGGGCGTGCGTTGCGACAAACGGCACTTGGGGCAAATCAAACACAGGCGGGCCCATGTCGACGGTGACTTGGCCGTCGGGCATTTCTTGCAAGGTAATGACAGCGCTGTGCACTTTCACGCGCACGGTGGTTTTGTCAGTCAAGCCTTGTTCGCGCACAAAGCGCACAAAGCAACGCGAGCCGTTGCCGCACTGCTCCACCTCGCCGCCATCGGCATTGTGGATGACGTATTCAAAGTCGACGTCGGACTGCGGCGCCGGACGCACAGACAGTATTTGGTCAGCCCCCACGCCAAAGTGGCGGTCGGCCAAAAAACGGTAGTGGGCAGGCGTGAGGTTCAAACGCTGGGTGGTCTCATCCAAGACCACGAAGTCGTTGCCCGCACCCTGCATTTTGGTAAAGCGAATTCGCATGGGGCGATTATCGGGCACAGCGGCTTTTGATGGCCGCCTTCATCATGAAGCCTCTGAATGGGCCATTGGTTGCGCAGGGGTGTGGCCTTTGCAAGCGCGTGCTCACCCCCATTTGAGGGGTTGAGCACGCTCGCTAGGCGTGAGGGCGATCACTCAGCTTTGATGTTGTTGTCTGCTATGAGTTTGGAATACTTGGCATTCTCGGAAGCCAAGAATGCTT
>JAVLFR010000172.1:0-12790 GCA_046052785.1 Limnohabitans sp.
ATGTGTATAAGAGACAGATCCCACCCTGTGCGGTCGTTGTGACAGCAACTTGCACGGCGGTGGCGAAGTGCGTCACTTCGCCTAAAGAAAGCACCCAAGAGCGCACGTATGGCACGCCACACCTTCATTCGCAACACCACCTCGTATTGGGTGTGGCTAGGGCTCGCCGCTTTGGTGCTCCTGGCCGACCAATTCACCAAAGTGCTGATCATCAACACCTATCAGTTGGGCCAAGGGTTTGAGGTCAGCAGCTTTTTCAACATCGTGCGCGTGCACAACGAAGGCGCTGCGTTTTCTTTCCTCGCCACAGCCGGTGGTTGGCAGCGGTGGTTCTTCACGGGCCTGGGTGTGCTGGCCACCATCGCGATGGTGTGGATGCTCAAAAAGCACCCGGGTCAAAAGTTGTTTGGCTTTGCCATCGCCTGTATCTTGGGCGGCGCGGTGGGCAATGTGATTGATCGCGTGTTGTATGGCTATGTGGTGGACTTTTTAGATTTTCATTACGCAGGCATCCACTTTCCTGCGTTCAACATAGCCGACAGCGGCATCAGCGTGGGCGCAGTCTGCCTTATCTTGGACGAGGTGCTGCGCGTGCGCCGCGCAAACTGATGATGCAAATACTTCCCCCCAAAACCATTGCCGTCGCTGAACTGGGAATCGCCGTCCAACAAAAAGGCTACGGCATGCTGAACGCGGCCAGCGTGGCCGAATGGGCAGGCTGCTCGGTCGACGCGCTGCATGACCTGTCACCCGACTGGGAGCACATGCCGCCCGACAACTACCTCAAAGACGGTGGCCGCTACCGCCGCCGTTTGCACAGCAGCTTTGTGTTTGAGCACCACACACTCAGTCAAGTGCCGCACCGCGCGCATTGGCAGTCGCTTGACTACAACGCGCTGCACGGCGGCATGGAGCGTTGGTTTGAACCCATGCGCACCCGCACAGTCGCTTCGCCTGCATGGGTTCAGTTGCTCACCGCATTCGCCAACACGGCAGCCCAAGTGCGCGGCACGCCCCACACCAAGTGGTGCATCGAAGCGCATCAGTTCCGCATTGACACCACCGACGGCATTGGGCGCCCCACCCCCGAAGGCGCGCATCGTGATGGCGTGGATTTTGTAGCGGTGTTCATGGTCAACCGCACCGACATCAAAGGTGGCGAGACCCGCGTGTTTGAAGCCAACGGCCCACAAGGCGAACGTTTTACCCTGAGCGAGCCTTGGTCGTTGATGTTGTTAGACGACACCCGCGTGATTCACGAAAGCACACCGATTCAGCCCTTGGCTGCGGGCGGCCATCGCGATACGCTGGTGCTCACCTGCCGCGCTGACAAGTTTCAGGACGCCGAACCCAGCGCCTGAAACCCCTGCGCTGTCATCACAAAGTGATGAGGGTGCAACCCGTGGTCTTGCGGGCTTCCAAGTCGCGATGCGCTTGGGCAATCTCGGCCAAAGGGTAGGTTTGGTCGATGTGAATCTTCACCTTGCCGCTGGTCACAGCGTCAAACAAATCATCGGCCATGGCTTGCGTGCTTTCGCGCGTGACGATGTGGCTGAACAAGGTTTGACGGGTCAGGTAAATCGAACCCTTGGGGCCCAAGATACCAGGGGCGATAGGCGCTGGCGCACCTGAAGCATTGCCAAAGCTGGCCATCAATCCAAATGGCGCAATGCAGTCGAGTGATTTGTCCCACGTGTCTTTACCCACCGAGTCGTACACCACTTTGACACCTTTGCCGCCAGTGATTTCTTTCACACGCGCCAGGAAATCTTCGGTGTTGTAGTTGATCACGTGGGCTGCGCCGTTGGCCTTGGCCAATGCGCACTTGGCATCGCTGCCAGCCGTGCCAATCAGTTGGTAGCCCAAGGCTTTGGCCCATTGGCAAGCGATCAGGCCCACACCACCCGCGGCAGCATGGAACAAAATAAAGTCACCCGCGTGCAAGCCGCCTTGCGGCAAGGTGCGCTTTAACAAATACTGCGCGGTCAAACCTTTGAGCATCATGGCGGCGCCAGTTTCAAACGAAATCGCGTCAGGCAATTTGCACACGCACTTGGCGGGCATCACGCGCACTTCGCAGTAGCTGCCAGGGGGTTGGCTGGCATAAGCAGCGCGGTCGCCCACTTGGAGGTGCGTCACCCCCTCGCCCACGGCTTCAATCACCCCCGAGGCTTCCATGCCCAAATGCAATGGCATGGGGAGTGGGTACACGCCCGTGCGTTGGTACACGTCAATGAAGTTCAAGCCAATGGCTTTGTGACGAATGCGAATTTCGCCAGGGCCAGGCTGGCCCACGGTCACGTCCACGAGCTTGAGTTCTTCAGGGCCGCCGTGTTGTTCGATGATGACTGCTTGGGTCATGGGGTGATGCTCCAGAGGTAATTTTTTAAGACGCTGAATCCTGCCATGAAATCGGTCGCACAGATGTCACTTGGGTTATAGATGCTCAGGTAGAGTGCACCCTCTATGTCTTTTGTACCGCATGCTTTGACGACGCGCACCGCGGCGCTTTTATTGGTCCCACCGCTGCTTTGGGCGGGCAACGCCATTGTGGGGCGACTGGTGAACGAACTCATCCCGCCGCTGACGCTGAATTTTTTCCGCTGGGTGCTGGCCTTTGTGCTGCTCTTGCCCATCGCGCACCAAGTGCTGCGGCGCACCAGTCCTTTGTGGCCGCATTGGAAACACTTCGCTTTGCTGGGCCTGCTGGGCGTGGGTTGCTACAACAGCTTGCAGTACTTGGCCCTGCAAACCTCGACCCCCATCAACGTGACGCTGGTGGCGTCGAGCACGCCCGTCTTCATGCTGGCCATGGGGGCATTGTTTTTCAAGCAGACCGTGCGAAAGCGCCAAATGTTTGGCGCTGTGCTGTCCATTGCGGGGGTGATGCTGGTCTTGTGTCGGGGTGATTGGCACGCCTTGGCCAATGTGCATTTGGTGCTCGGCGATGTGTTTGTGCTCATCGCCACGCTCTGCTGGGCCTGGTACAGCTGGCTGCTTTCACACTCGCCCGCACCCGCAGAGGTGCGCGGCAATTGGGCCTTCTTTTTGATGGCGCAAATGGCGTTTGGTTTGGTCTGGTCGGGCGCATTCACGGCCGCTGAGTGGGCAGGCTTGACCGGCTGGGTCGATGCCCACATCAGTTGGAGTTGGCCCCTGGTGGCAGCCCTGGTGTATGTGGCGGTGGGCCCAGCGCTGTTGGCCTACCGCTGCTGGGGCTTGGGCGTGCAGCGCGTGGGGCCCAATATTGCCAGCTTCTTTGCCAACCTCACGCCAGTGTTTGCCGCCACGCTCTCGGTGCTGGCCTTGGGCGAGGTGCCGCAGGTTTACCACGTGGCCGCGTTTGTGATGATCATTGGCGGCATCGTGGTGTCATCACGCAAGTAAGTTAGAACGTCCCTGCAAAGGCCCCACCATCGGTCAAGATGTTTTGCCCCGTGATGTACCCCGCTTGGGCAGAGCACAAGAACGCGCAGGTGTCGCCAAACTCTTGGGGTTGGCCAAAACGCAATGCGGGTATGGTTTTTTTGCGGGCCTCGGCCACGGCGTCGAGGGACTGGCCTGTTTTCTCAGACGCACCCTTCATGGTGGCTTTGAGTCGGTCGGTGTCGTAAGCCCCTGGCAGCAAGTTGTTGAGGGTCACGTTGTTGGCCGCCAATTTTTGCGTGCGTGCCACGCCCGCCACAAAACCAGTGAGTCCTGAACGCGCACCGTTGGACAAGCCCAAGATATCGATGGGCGCCTTGACCGCGCTCGAGGTGATGTTGATGATGCGACCAAACTTGCGCTCGGCCATGCCGTCGACCGTGGCCTTGATGAGCTCGATCGGGGTGAGCATGTTGGCGTCCACCGCTTTGATCCAAGCCTCGCGGTCCCAAGTGCGAAAGTCGCCAGGCGGCGGGCCACCAGCGTTGGTCACCACGATGTCAAAGTTTTTGCCGGGGCCACCTGCCACCGACCAAATGGCCTCACGCCCCGACTCGGTGGTGATGTCTACCGCCACCGCAAGAATGGTGGTGCCGAGTTGGCGCAGCTCAGTGGCTGCCGCTTGCAAGGCATCCGCACCGCGCGCGACGATCACCACATTCACGCCTTCACGTGCCAGCGACTGCGCACAACCCAAGCCCAAGCCTTTGCTCGCGCCGCCCACCAATGCCCATTTACCTTTGAGTCCTAAATCCATCACTTCGCTCCATATTTCGAAACAATAAACACACCCCCCACCACCAACAAGGTGCCCAGACCAATCCAAGCATTGAGGGGTTCGTCCAACAACAACACCCCAAGGGTGATGGTCGACATAGGTCCAATCATGCCAGTTTGCGCAGTCAGTGCGGGACCAATACGCTCAATGGCCATCATCACCATGAGGACAGGGGCAACCGTGCAAGCCAAGGCGTTGAGCAACCCCAACCACAACACCTCCACAGGCACCTCGGCGGCAGTCAAGGGTCGCAACAGCACAAACTGCGCAATGCAGCACACGCACGCCACGCTGGTGGCCCAACCCACCAATCGCAATGCGCCAATGCGTTGCACCAACTGACCGCTGTAGATCAAATACACGGCGTAGCTCAACGCGCTGGCCAACACCAAGCTGCTACCCAGGGCCACATCGGCACCAGCCAATGAGAGCTCATGCGAAAACACCAGCAACACGCCGCTGTAGCTGATGGCCATCGCCAACAGCCGAATGGGTTGAATCGGTTTTTTAAAAATGACCCACCCCAACAGCATCACCAATGTGGGGTTGAGGTAGAGGATGAGTCGTTCCAAACTGGCGGTGATGTATTGCAGACCCAGAAAGTCCAGGTAGCTTGACAAGTAGTAGCCCACAAAGCCAAGGCCCACGATGTCGATCACATCACGACGTGTCAGCGGGTTCTCGCGCGCAGTGGCTTGGCGTTCTGCCCACAGCCCCATCAGGATGAAAAACGGCAGCGCAAACAACATGCGGTACATGATGACGGTGACCGCATCCACCCCATGCAAATACGACAACTTGACGATGATGGCTTTGCCACTGAATGCAATCGCACCCGCACCCGCTAAAAGAAGACCCGACAAAGCCGGACGGTGTGAATGAGGCATGAGAGACGTAATGGTTTTCACTGGCGAAAACCTGAGTTTATGTGAGGCTAAAGCGAAGGCCTGTCACAAACGCTCAGTACCATTGAGGCCTATGTCATCCCTTGAACTCACCCTGCTTTATTTGTGCGCGGCCGTGGTCAGTGTGGTGGGGTGCCGACTGCTGCATTTGCCAGCCATGTTGGGCTATTTGTTTGCAGGCGTGGTGATTGGCCCCAATGCCTTGGCGTTGGCCAAAGAGTCGGTGGCGGTGGAACACTTGGCCGAGTTTGGCGTGGTGTTTTTGATGTTCGTGATCGGGCTGGAGTTCAACCTGCCCAAGCTGATGCGCATGCGCAAGCTGGTGTTTGTGTTGGGGTCGGGGCAAGTGGTGCTGACGCTGACGGGGGCCTTGTTGTTCAACCTGGCGGTGGGCTTTGCGCTCAAAGAGTTGGGCTACATCTGGCACTTGAGTTGGCAAGCTTCTATTGCGCTCGGCAGTGCGCTGGCCATGTCGAGCACGGCCATTGTGGTCAAGCTGATGTCTGAGCGCGTCGAGATGGAGTCGCCCCATGGCCAACGCGTGATGGGCGTGTTGCTGTTTCAAGATTTGGCGGTCGTGCCCCTGTTGGTGCTCATCCCCGCGCTGGCCGACATGGGCGAGCACAATATTTGGCGCGTGCTGTCGATCGCCATGCTCAAAGCCACCGCGCTGGTGGGCTTGCTGCTGTGGGGCGGCCAACGCGTGATGCGGGCGTGGTTGCGGGTGGTGTCCAAACGCAAGAGCGATGAACTGTTCATGCTCAACCTTTTGTTCATGACGCTGGGCTTGGCCTGGCTCACCGAGTTGGCGGGCCTGTCGCTGGCCATGGGTGCGTTCTTGGCGGGCATGCTGATTGCCGAAACCGATTTCAAACACAAGGTGGAGGCGGATATCCGACCTTTTCACGATGTGTTGCTGGGCTTGTTCTTTATCACCATCGGCATGAAGCTCGACTGGGAAGTACTGATCGAGAGCTGGGGCTGGGTACTGTTGCTGGCCACCCTGCCTGTGTTGCTCAAAGCGGGCTTGGTGTTTGTGCTCACCCGCCTCACCGGGGCGCCTGCGGGCGTGAGTCTGCGCACCGCACTGTACTTGGCACAAGCGGGCGAATTTGGCTTTGTGCTGTTGTCCTTGGGCTTACAAAACTCACTCATCCCTGCGGCATGGATGAGCCCTATTTTGGCGTCGATGGTGTTGTCGATGATTGCCACCCCCTTCTTGATCATGCACGCAGACCGCATCGTGAACCGCTTCGTCAGCAACGATTGGTTGCTGCAGTCGCTGGCGCTGACGGGTATGGCGCAGCGGTCGCTGACGATTGACCACCACGTCATCGTGTGCGGCTACGGACGAAGCGGCCACAATTTGGTTGACTTGCTCAAACTCGAAGACATTGCTTATGTGGCCCTCGACTCAGACCCTGTCAAAGTGCAACAGGGCCGCGACCATGGACACCATGTCGAACTCGGTGATGCCACGCTTTTTGCTAGCCTCATGTCCGCCGGCTTGGTGCGCGCGTCTGCGGTGGTGGTGACCTACCCGGACACAGCTTCCGCCTTGAAAGTCTTGGCATGGGTCAAAGAACACGCCGCCCATGTGCCTGTGGTGGTGCGCACACACGATGACAAAGACCTTGAGTTACTTCGCGCCGCCGGTGCCGCCGAAGTGGTGCCCGAGGTGATCGAAGGCAGTTTGATGCTGGCCAGTCAAACCTTGGCCCACATTGGTATCCCTCTCAAGCGCGTGATTCGCTTGGTACAAGGCCAGCGGATGACGCGCTATGCCCTGATGCGCGACGCGCTGACACCCGCCGACGCGCCAGAAGCTCAGCCGCGTTGAGCCAAAAAATCACGCCACTGCTGCAGCAGGGTTTGCACGTCTTTCAAATCAAAAGACCCGTCTGCTTGGTTCCAATACGCGGTGTCTTCGGGCCCCACATGACTGGGGTTGAACTGAACCCCACTGGGTTTGAAGTCCACACACCACATGTCGCCATCGGCAAACCATTCTTGGATGGCGTGGGTGGCTAACTGCGCGATCGCGGCCAAGACCTCGTCACAGCGCGACACCTCCGCCATGTCGCTGGTGAGCCAACTGCACACATAGCGGTTGAGTGGGTGCTGCGTGGCCAACGTCGAGTCGCCCTCAGGGGGGCGCCACTCGCAGGCCGGGTAGGTCACCGCCTTGGCCAGTGAGCCAGGCGCAGGCAATTCTTGACGATAGAAAAAATGGATGTATTGCATGATCACTTGCTGTAAACAGGGTAGGCCGTGACACGCGGGGCCATATAGCCCTCCACGCGCACACCGCTGGGGGTCAGGGCACTCCACTTATCGCCACGGATGGTTTTGTTGGGGCTGTGCCATGCTGCGTCTAACTCAGACGCCACGCGTTCAGCATTCCACGCCTTCGGGAACATGGTGTTTTGCATGGGCTTGCCATTGCGGTCAATTTTGGTCAACCATTGGCCCGGCTTGGTGGGGTCTGCCATTTGCACATGGGCGCGGTAGACACCGGTGGCATCCGGCGTCGATTCAGTGCCTGGGATGATGCGCACATCCCCCATCAGCAAGGTGTGCCCGCCCGTGGGCAAGCCGGTGCGGCGGTTGAAATCGGCGCCCAAGATGTGGTCCATCTCAATGGGCGAGCGCGCACTGGCCAAGCCAGGCCATGCCAACGCCAGCACAAGCAGCACCCCCCACACGGCTGCGCCACACACGCGCAAGAAATGTCGATTCAAACCCATGCTCACTCTCTTATGAAGTCGTCACTCACCCAACACCAGGCCTTCGCGTCTGGGGTCGGCGCCGCTGATCCACATCGGGGATCCATTGTTGCTTTGCTTGACCACGGCTTGCAGGCCACTGGTGAGCGCCAGCTCCCTCACCTCGTGACCGCGTTCGCGCAAGGCCACCAAAGTGGCAGGTGCAAAGCGATTGGCCTCTAACACCAGCGCCCCCCCCACGCTGCCAAAATTGGGCAGGGCAATGGCTTGTTGAGGGCTCAGCCCCCAGTTCAACACGCCATACAAAGTTTTGGCGGTGAAGTGAATGATCATCGCGCCGCCAGGGCTGCCCACACTCATCACCAATTGGCCCGTGGCTTTGTCAAACACCAAGGTCGGCGACATGGACGAACGCGGGCGCTTGTTAGGTTGCACACGGTTGGCGATGGGGCGGCCCAGCGCGTCGCGCGGGACAAAACTGAAATCGGTCAACTCGTTATTAAGTAAAAAACCATTGACCATTTGGCGCGAACCAAATGCGTCTTCGATGGTGGCGGTCATGGCCAACGCATTGCCATAGCGGTCAACGATGCTGATGTGCGAGGTGCCACGCTCCACCTGCTCAGCCATCGGTGCAAAACTGTTGTTGTGCGCCCGCACAGGCACACCGGCTGGCGCTTGCGGCATGGCATTGGGGCGAATCAGCTTGGCACGTTCGCGCAGGTAGGCGGGGGCCATCAAGCTGGCCCACTCCCCCCCTGGGCCACTGACAAAGTCAGGATCGGCCACATACTGGGCACGGTCTGCGAAAGCCAAGCGCGAGGCCTCTGTGTACAAGTGCAACCAACGCGGGTCTGGGTTGCCATCGGACATCTCCAGCGGCGAGGTCATCAAGGAGGCTGGGGTGTGCTGCAACATGCCCAAAATTTGGCCCATGGCGATGGCGCCTGAACTCGGTGGAGGAAAACCACACACGCGATAAACGCGCGACGCCGCAGCATGGTCAAAGCACAAGGGCGAGCGTTCTTTGGCTTGGTAGTTGGCCAAATCGCTCAGCGCCAATCGACCTGGGTTAGACGGGTGCTGCTGCACTTTGCGCACCACGGCCGCGGCCACGTCGCCGCTGTAAAACGCTGACACGCCTTCCTTGGCGATGCGCTGCAACAAGCCTGCCAACTCGGGGTTGCGCAGCACATGGCCGACCTCATGCGGCTCACCCTGCGCTTGATAAAAATAGGCGCGCGCCGTGGGGTCTCGCCGCAAATACGCATCGGCCTTGAGCTGTGCATGCAAGCGCGGGCTGATGGCAAAGCCTCGTTGCGCCAAGGCTATCGCGGGCTCAAACAGTTTGGCCCATGGCAGCTTGCCGTGTTGTGCATGGGCTTGCGCCAACATGTGCAACACGCCAGGCGTGCCCACCGAGCGCCCCCCCACCACCGCGTCGTGAAACGCCAAAGGCTTGCCCTCGGCATTGAGCAACAGATCTTCGGTGGCCGCAGCAGGCGCGGTCTCGCGACCATCAAAGGCTTGCACCTTAGCCCCTGCCGTGCTGTGCAATAAAAATGCGCCGCCCCCGAGGCCACTCGACTGCGGTTCGACCAAGCCCAACACCATTTGCACGGCAATGGCCGCATCCACCGCGGAGCCCCCTGATTTCAAGATCTCAAAGCCCGCTTGGCTGGCCAAAGGATTGGCCGTGGCCACCGCAAACTGTTGGGTCACCACGTCCGCTTTGTGGGCGAAACCAGAGGCGATTTCAGGTTGAAGGGGCACAGGACTGGCCGTCGGACGCACTGCGCACGAGGCCAACAAAACCAGCAGGGCCGCAGCAGCGCGCATCTTAAAAGCCCGCAGCCAGTCCATCGCGGCGCGAATCGCTGGCGGCCACATAGCCCTGCACCTTGGGGTCGCCCATGCGCCAAATGAATTGACCAGCGCCAAAGTCTTGGTAGCTGTCATTGATCACGCCCACTTGGTGGCCCCGCGCTTGCAAGCCCTGCGCTGTGAGTGGGTTGAGCGCAGCTTCGACATTGATCTCAAGCCCCGCGTTGTAGCGCCAACGGGGCGCATCGCAGGCGGTTTGGGGCTGTTGGTCATAGTCGAGCATACGCACCAAAGTTTGCACATGGCCTTGCGGTTGCATATTCGCCCCCATCACGCCAAAGCTCATGACGGGCAAGCCGTCTTTCGTGAGAAAAGCAGGAATGATGGTGTGAAACGGACGCTTGCCTGGTGCAACCAAGTTGGCGGCGTTAGGCGCTTTGGCGTCCACGCTAAAACCATGGCCACGGTTGTGCAAACTGATGCCGTAGGTGGGCTCCACGCAGCCTGAGCCAAAGCCCATGTAATTGCTTTGGATGAAACTCACCATCATGCCGTTTTCATCCGCGGTGCTGAGGTAAATCGTGCCGCCCTTGACGGGATTGCCCGCGCCAAAGTCTTGCGCGCGCCGCATGTCAATGCACTGGGCGCGGCGCTTGAGGTAAGACGGGTCGAGCATTTGCGCAGGCGTCACCGACATGGCAGAAGGCTCGGCCACATACCGGTAAACATCCGCAAAGGCGAGCTTCATGGCTTCAATTTGCAAGTGTTGCGAGTCCACTCCATCGAGCGCCATGCTGGCGAGATCGAAGTTATCCAAGATCCCCAAGGCGATGAGCGCAGCAATGCCTTGGCCATTGGGCGGAATTTCGTGCAGCGTGTAACCCCGGTAATTTTGTGAAATAGGCGTGACCCACTCGGCTTTGTAATTGGCAAAGTCGCGGGCCGTGATGCGGCCCCCGTGCTGCGTGGAAAAAGCCTCAATCGCTTGCGCGATCTCACCGCCATAAAAGGCTTGGCCCTTGCTTTGGGCAATGGCACGCAAGCCTTTGGCCGCTGCCGAAAACTTGAACAGCTCGCCCACTTGGGGGGCTCTGCCCCAAGGCAAAAAGCTCTGTGCAAAGCCCGGCAGCGATTGCAACTCGGGTGTAGCGGCCGCCCACTTTTGTTGCACCACCACAGGCAGCAAGTAGCCACGCTCAGCAATCTCAATGGCCGGCTGCAACAGGTCTTCAAAAGGCAACTTGCCAAAGCGCTCACTCATGGCCACCCAACCCGCCACCGCGCCGGGGACGGTGACCGAGTCAATGCCGCGCTTAGGCGGAGTTTGCGCGTCGTCGCCGTATTTGCGCTTGAAATATTCAGGCGTCCAAGCCTCGGGGGCCGTACCAGAGGCGTTCAAGCCATGCAACTGTTGCCCATCCCACAAAATACAAAATGCGTCCGAACCCAAGCCACAGCTCACTGGCTCGGTCAAGGTAATCGCCGCCGCCGCCGCGATGGCAGCATCCACCGCATTACCGCCTTGCCACAGCATGCGCAAGCCAGCTTGCGCGGCGAGCGGGTGGGAGGTGGACACCAGATTGCGCGCAAACACGGGCAATCGCGTGGTGTTGTAGGGATTGGGTGAATTAAAGTTCATGACAAGAAGCCTGGTTTGTTTGAATCACCGCCAAAGTGAAAAGTTTTGGGGCATCAAAAGATTGTGACGGATAAACCCGACGCGCCATGTCAAACGGCACCCGAAGGTGCCGTTTGAGCAGTCACAGAAGAATGAACTGAATTACTCTTCCACGAAGGCCTCTTCGCGTTTGGACTTGATGGACGGCAGCAGCACAATCACCAAGAGCAAGACCGCCGCCGCCAACAACCCAGCAGACAACGGACGTGTGGCAAACACCGTCCAGTCACCGCGCGAGAGCAGCAGCGCACGACGCAGGTTTTCTTCCATCATCGGGCCCAAGATAAAGCCCAGCAACAATGGCGCAGGCTCGACACCTAGCTTCATAAAGATGTAGCCAATCAGGCCAAAGCCCGCCACCATCCAGATGTCAAAGGTGTTGTTGTTGGTCGAGTACACACCAATCGCGCAAAACAGCACGATAGCGGGAAACAAGAAGCGGTAAGGCACCGACAACAATTTGATCCACATGCCGATCAAAGGCAAGTTCAGAATCACGAGCATCAAATTACCAATCCACATCGACGCAATCAGACCCCAGAACAACTCAGGGTTGCTGGTCATCACCTGTGGGCCAGGTTGGATGTTGTGAATCGTCATTGCACCCACCATCAAAGCCATCACCGCATTGGGTGGGATACCCAAGGTGAGCAAAGGAATGAAAGAGGTTTGTGCACCCGCGTTGTTGGCCGACTCAGGCGCCGCCACACCGCGGATGTTGCCTTGACCGAATGGCACTTCGCCTGGGCGCAGCTTGGTTTTCTTTTCGATGGTGTAAGCCGCAAACGCCGCCAACAACGCACCGCCGCCAGGCAACACGCCGAGGATAGAGCCCAAGGCGGTGCCGCGGATCACCGCAGGCAACATGTTCTTGAAGTCTTCCTTGGTGGGGAACAAACCTTCCACCTTGGCCGTGAACACCTCTCGGTCTTCTTCGGGTCGCGACAAGTTTGAAATGATTTCGCCGTAGCCAAATACGCCCATCGCTACCACCACAAAGCCCACACCGTCGGTGAGTTCGGGAATGTCAAAACTAAAGCGTGCCACACCCGAATTCACGTCGGTACCGATCAAGCCCATCAAGAGGCCCAACACAATCATGGCAATCGCTTTGAGCAACGAGCCCGACGCCAACACCACTGCGCCGACCAAGCCCAAAATCATGAGCGAGAAGTATTCGGCAGGGCCGAATTTGAAGGCCAGCTCTGTCAAAGGTGGCGCAAACGCCGCCAAGATCAAAGTCCCCACAGAGCCCGCGAAGAACGAGCCCAAGCCCGCAGCCGCCAAAGCGGGACCTGCGCGGCCTTTGCGGGCCATTTGGTAGCCGTCAATGGTGGTCACCACCGAGGACGATTCCCCTGGCAAGTTCACCAAAATCGCGGTGGTCGAGCCACCGTATTGGGCGCCGTAATAAATACCCGCCAACATGATCAGCGCCGACACAGGGGGCAGC
>JAVLFR010000173.1:0-7606 GCA_046052785.1 Limnohabitans sp.
CCTGCTGCGCAGGCGGCGGTCTGTCCCGCAAAGCATCAGGACTGTTTACGCGTCCAACAGGATGCGCAACATGCGGCGCAGCGGCTCGGCAGCCCCCCACAAGAGTTGGTCACCCACAGTAAAGGCGCCAAGATACTCGTTGCCCATCGCCATTTTGTGCAAACGTCCCACGGGCACGGTCATGGTGCCTGTCACGGCAGCAGGCGTGAGGTGGCGTTCGCTGAGCTCTCGTTCGTTGGGCACGACTTTGACCCAGTCGTTGGCTTGGGCCAAGATGCTTTCGATTTCGTCCATGGGCACGTCTTTTTTCAGCTTGATGGTCAAGCCTTGAGAGTGGCAGCGCATGGCGCCAATGCGCACGCACAAACCGTCGATGGGAATCGAGCCCGCAGAGCGGAACGCGGGGTTGCCCAAAATCTTGTTGCACTCGGCACCGCCTTTCCATTCCTCCTTGCTTTGGCCGTGCTCCACGGGCACGTCAATCCAAGGAATCAAGCTGCCAGCCAAGGCTGTGTTGCGAAAGTTTTGGGTGGGAAACTCGGCGCTGCGCATGGTGGCCGAGACTTTGCGGTCAATGTCCAAGATGGCAGAGGCGGGGTTGGCCAGGTCGTCTTTGACAGCGGCGTGCAAAGCGCCCATTTGGCTCAGCAACTCGCGCATGTTTTGCGCACCCGCGCCCGAAGCCGCTTGGTAAGTCATGGCGCTGACCCACTCCACCAAGTTGTGTTGGAACAAGCCGCCCAAGCCCATGAGCATCAAGCTCACAGTGCAGTTGCCGCCGATCCAGTTTTTGCCGCCTTTGGCCAGCGCGTTGTCAATAACGTTGCGGTTGACGGGGTCCAAGATGATCACCGCGTCATCCGCCATGCGCAGGCTAGAAGCTGCGTCAATCCAGTGGCCGTTCCAGCCTGCCGCGCGAAGTTGGGGGTAGACCTCTTTGGTGTAGTCGCCGCCTTGGCAAGTGAGCACGATGTCGCACTTCTTCAAGGCCTCAATGTTGTGGGCGTCTTGGAGCGTGGTTTCGTTCTTGGCTTGCGCGGGCGCCTTGCCACCCGTGTTGGAGGTGGAGAAGAACACGGGTTCGATCAGATCAAAATCTTTTTCCTGAACCATGCGGTCGATCAACACCGAGCCGACCATGCCGCGCCAACCGACTAAACCTACTAACTTGCTCATTTTTTAACGCCTATTCAAATGAAGAAAACAGTGCCAGACCTGACTGTTTGCCCGGCTCGTCTGGCCGGGGGGCGCACGACGAACCAGAGCTGACTAGCCCTTAATGGTCGTGGTTTTGAGGGTGATCACGCGTGCGAGAGCGGCCACCGAGGCGGGGGCAGCGGAGTTCAGAGAGAACAAGCAGGCGTGAAACATGGCGCTTATTGTAGTGGATGGGTCCTTGCACCTAACTGACCCCCTGAGATGCTCAAGCCAATCCGCACACCGTCTTCGAGCTTTCCCAACTGCTGAGTGCTTGGCTCAAGTCCACGCCGCGTCGCATGGCGGTCATCTCGGCCACGATGCTCATGGCAATTTCTGGGGGGGTCAAGGCGCCCAAATTTAAACCCACAGGGCCACGCAATTGCGCGGCTTCGGCTTCTGACACGTCAAACTCCAGCAAGCGCTTGCGGCGTTGCGCGTTGTTGTGGCGCGAGCCCAAAGCACCTACATAAAACGCGGGCGTGCGCAGCGCTTCCATGAGCGCCAAGTCATCGAGCTTGGGGTCGTGTGTCACCGCCACTACCGCGCTGTTGTGGTCCAAGTTCATGGCCAGCACCAAATCGTCGGGCATTTGGGTGGACAAAGTCACACCGGCCATGGCTTGCCAGCCTTCGTGGTACTCGGCACGCGGCTCGCACACCGTGACTTGGTAATCCAGCATGACGGCCATGGCAGCCAAATAACGCGACAACTGCCCCCCGCCAATGACGAGCAAGCGCAAGCGTGGTCCGTGGACCGTGGTGAGGCTGTCGCCATCAAACTGCACTTTGTCGCCGTCGGTGGCCGCTTGCATCTTGACCACGCCTGTGGCCATGTCCAAACGGCGTTCTACCCGCTGGTGTTGCTCTATCAGCACCAACAATTCGCGCAAGTGAGACTGTGGCGACAAAGGTTCCAGCACCACTTGCACCGAGCCGCCACAAGGCAGACCAAACCGGCGCACCTCTTCAGCCGTTTGACCATAGGTGGTGGTTTCGGGTTTGCGCATGGCCAACTCGCCTGCGGCCACGCGGCGAATCAAATCGTCTTCAATGCACCCGCCCGACACCGACCCAGCCACTTGGCCATCGTCGCGAATGATCATCAGCGAGCCCGGTGGGCGTGGGGCTGATCCCCAAGTGCGCACCACGGTGCCCAACACCACACGGTGGCCTTTGTGTTGCCAATCCAAGGCCGTGCGAATCACGTCAATATCGATGCTGTTCATGGGGAGCTTCAATCAATGTGGAATCAATGTGAACTATCGGGCCAAATTAGTTTGAGGCCTGTGCGCTGCTCTAATGTTTCTATGTCCTCCAGAGTATCCACATCCCAGCGGTAATGCTGGTTGGTGTTTACCCAGTGATGGACCCGCTCTGGGTGGGCCTGTTGCCACTGGCGACAGCCAAAGTGGCTGTCAGCCGCCAAGATGTCTTGACGCACCTGTGCGCCGAACATCACGGGGTTGCCAGGTAATCCGTCCACCTGGGGTTGAACCACTTGCATGCCCCACGGTCGGTGTTCGTAGGCCTGCAGCAGATCGCAGATGTCTTGAGATTCGATCAGCGGTTGATCGGCCAAGGCAACCAACACCGCCTCGCAATTCGGTGACAAAGCGTGCAGTCCCAAATGCAGTGAAGCGTTTTGTCCGTGGTCTGGTTGAGGGTTCAGAACCTGCTTGACAGGCCATTGCGTGAGGGCTTGCGCAATGTCTGGCGCGAAATGCCCCAAGACCACCACCACATCCTTGAGCCCCGCTTGAGACAAGGCCATCAGCTGTCGATGAATCAGGGGTACCCCGTTGAGTTCGAGCAGGCATTTGGGGCGATGCCCCATGCGTGACGCGGACCCCGCCGCTAAAACAACCGCACCGACGCTGTGTGGGGGAGAGAGGCCGCGGTCGATCGCCATGTGCATCCGCCGATGGGCTGGTTGGATTTAACGCAACGCCTTTTTAACCCAACGCCTTCACCACTGCATCGCCCATTTGCGCTGTGCCCACTTTGGTGGTGCCTGCGCTGTAAATATCGCCCGTGCGCAGGCCTTGTGCCAGCACGTGTTGCACGGCTGATTCGATACGGTCAGCCGCAGCCGCTTGGTTCAAGCTAAAGCGCAGCATCATGGCGGCGCTCAAAATAGTGGCCAAGGGGTTGGCCACACCTTTGCCCGCGATGTCGGGCGCACTGCCGTGGCTGGGCTCGTACAGGCCTTGATTTTTGCTGTTCAACGAGGCGGAAGGCAACATGCCAATCGAGCCCGTGAGCATAGAGGCTTCGTCGCTCAAGATGTCGCCAAACATATTGCCCGTCACCACCACGTCAAAGCGCTTGGGCTCTTTGACCAGTTGCATGGCTGCGTTGTCGACGTACATGTGGTCCAAGGCGATGTCTGGGTATTCTTTGCCGACTTCACTCACCACATCTTTCCAGAACTGGAAGGTTTCCAGCACATTGGCTTTGTCCACGCTGGTCACTCGGCCCTCTTTGCCTGCGGCTTTGCGTTTGCGGGCAGCTTGAAAAGCCACGTGGGCAATGCGCTCGATCTCAGGCTTGGAATAACGCATGGTGTCAAAGGCTTCTTCCGCGCCTGGAAAGTGGCCATCCGTGGCCACGCGGCGGCCGCGTGGTTGACCAAAGTAAATGTCACCTGTGAGCTCGCGGATGATCAAAATGTCCAAGCCTGAAATCAACTCGGGCTTCAAGCTCGAGGCGCCCACCAACTGTTCGTAGCAAATAGCTGGGCGAAAGTTGGCAAACAAGCCCATGTTTTTGCGCAAACCCAAAATCGCTTGTTCGGGGCGCAGCGGGCGCTCGAGGGTGTCGTATTTCCAGTCGCCCACGGCGCCGAACAACACCGCATCCGACGCCATGGCCAGCTTCAAGGTGGCTTCTGGCAGGGGGTGGCCGTGCGCGTCATACGCGGCACCACCGACCAAGGCGGTTTCCATCTCAAACTTCAAGTCCAGAACGTTCAAGACTTTGACGGCTTCTGCGACGATTTCGGTGCCGATGCCATCACCGGGGAGAACTGCAATTTTCATGTGGGCTTTCTAGATTCTTTAACGGGCGTTACATCGTGTGCGCCAACCAAGGCTTGGTGGCCAAGCGCTCTGCTTCAAAGGCTTTGATTTTGTCGGACTGGCGCAGGGTCAGGCCAATGTCGTCAAAACCATTGAGCAAACAGTATTTGCGAAAGGCTTGCACTTCAAACGGAAGGGTTTCGCCCTGGGGGCGCACGACGACTTGGTTCTCTAAATCTATCGTCAACTCATAGCCGGGGAAGGCGTGCACTTCATTGAACAACAGATCAATCGTGGCTTCGGGCAACACGATGGGCAGCAAGCCGTTTTTGAAGCAGTTGTTGAAAAAGATGTCGGCAAAGCTCGGTGCAATCACTGCGCGAAAGCCATATTGGTCAATCGCCCAAGGCGCGTGCTCGCGTGACGAGCCGCAGCCAAAGTTCTTGCGGGCCAACAACACCGACGCGCCTTTGTAACGCGGCTGATTCAGAACAAAGTCGGGGTTGGGCTTGCGGCTGTCGGGGTCTTGGCCAGGCTCGCCGTGGTCGAGGTAGCGCCACTCGTCAAACAAGTTGGGGCCAAAACCCGTCTTGCGAATGGACTTCAAAAACTGCTTGGGGATGATGGCATCGGTGTCAACGTTCTCGCGGTCCATGGGGGCCACGATGCCTTTGTGGAGGGTGAATTTCTGCATGGTTTTTATCCCTTAGGCGAACTTGCGCACGTCGACAAAATGGCCGTGAATCGCGGCCGCAGCGGCCATGGCGGGGCTGACCAAGTGCGTGCGACCTCCGTTGCCTTGACGGCCTTCGAAGTTGCGGTTGCTGGTGGATGCACAGCGTTCACCGGGCTCTAAGCGGTCGGCGTTCATGGCCAAGCACATCGAGCAGCCAGGCTCGCGCCACTCAAAGCCAGCGGCTTTGAAAATCTCGTGCAGGCCTTCTTTTTCAGCTTGTTCTTTGACCAAACCAGAGCCAGGCACCACTAGCGCTAGCTTGATGTTTTTGGCCACTTTTTGGCCCAGCTTTTTCACCACAGCAGCGGCTTCGCGCATGTCCTCGATGCGGCTGTTGGTGCATGAACCAATGAATACTTTGTCCACAAACAAATCGTTCAGGGCTTTGCCTGGCTGCAAGTCCATGTAGGTCAGGGCGCGTTCAATGGCGCTGCGCTTGTTGGCGTCTTTTTCTTTGTCCGGGTCGGGCACGCTGCCGTTGATGTCCAAGACCATTTCGGGCGAGGTGCCCCACGTGACTTGCGGCAAGATGTCTTCGGCCTTGAGTTCGACCACCGCGTCAAACTTGGCATCGGCATCAGAGTGCAAGGTTTTCCAATACGCCACGGCTTGGTCCCATTCCACACCTGTGGGTGAGAGTGGGCGGCCTTTGACATACGCAATGGTTTTTTCATCCACCGCCACCAAGCCCGCTCGCGCGCCGCCTTCAATGGCCATGTTGCAGACCGTCATGCGGCCTTCCATGCTGAGAGCGCGAATGGCCGAGCCTGCGAATTCGATGGTGTAGCCGGTGCCGCCTGCGGTGCCAATCTTGCCAATGATAGCCAGCACCACGTCTTTGCCTGTCACGCCTTTGGCCAAGGTGCCTTCGACTTTGATGAGCATGTTTTTGGCTTTTTTGGCCAACAAGGTTTGGGTGGCCATGACATGCTCGACCTCAGAGGTGCCGATGCCGTGGGCCAGCGCTGCAAACGCGCCGTGGGTGGAGGTGTGGCTGTCGCCGCAGACCACGGTCATGCCAGGCAGGGTGGCACCGTTTTCAGGGCCAATCACATGGATGATGCCTTGGCGCTTGGACATGAACGGGAAAAACGCGGCAGAGCCAAACTCAGCCATGTTGGCGTCAAGCGTGGTGATTTGTTCTTTGCTGATGGGATCGGTGATGCCGTCGTAGCCCAGCTCCCACCCGGTGGTGGGGGTGTTGTGGTCGGCGGTGGCCACGATCGAGCTGACGCGCCAGACCTTGCGGCCCGCTTGACGAATGCCCTCAAATGCTTGGGGGCTGGTGACTTCGTGCACCAAATGGCGGTCAATGTAGAGGATGGAGGTGCCATCTTCTTCGGTGTGGACGACGTGCTCGTCCCAAATTTTGTCGTAGAGGGTGCGTCCCATGTGTTTTCCTTTTGCAGCCCTTGATTTTAGGCACAGTTGTGCGGTTCGGGCCCTGTCTTGGCACAATCGACACCCATGACTAGTCCCTCACAAACCCCTCTTCACGGTCTGCGCGTGCTTGAACTCGGTCAGCTCATTGCGGGCCCCTTCGCCGCTAAAACACTGGCCGACTTCGGTGCCGACGTGGTGAAAATCGAAACGCCCAAGACGGGCGACCCCCTTCGCAAATGGCGTTTACTCAAAGACGGCACGTCGGTGTGGTGGCAAGTGCAGTCGCGTAACAAGCGCTCGGTGGCCTTGGACCTGAGAGAAAAAGAAGCGCAAGACATCGTGCGTCAACTCGTCAAAGACACTGACGTGTTGATTGAAAACTTCCGCCCTGGGGCGATGGAAGGCTGGGGTCTTGGCCCCGATGAACTGCTGGCTCTCAATCCCCGCCTCATCATGTTGCGCATCAGCGGCTATGGGCAAACAGGCCCCTACCGTGACAAGCCTGGCTTTGGCGTGGTGGCCGAGGCCATGAGCGGCTTGCGTCATCTCACCGCCGAACCTGGCCGCGTTCCCGTGCGCGTGGGTGTGAGCATTGGCGACACGCTGGCGTCGCTGCACGGTGTGATTGGCATTTTGACGGCACTGCACGAGCGCGAGCGAAGCGGCCAAGGCCAAGTGATTGATGTGGCTTTGTACGAGGCAGTGTTCAACTGCATGGAAAGTTTGCTGCCCGAGTACAGCGCGTTTGGCGCGGTACGCGAAGCCGCAGGCAGTGCCTTGCCAGGCATTGCGCCGAGCAACGCTTATCGCTGCAAAGACGAAGGTTATGTGCTGATTGCAGGCAATGGCGACAGTATTTTCAAACGGCTGATGCAGACCCTCGGCCGGGACGATTTGGGCCTTGACCCCGAACTCTCTGACAACGCAGGCCGCGTGCAACGAGTGACCGAGATTGACGCGGCCATTGGGGCGTGGACGGCCGAACTCACGGTGGCGCAAGTCTTGGCAGCTTTGGATAAAGCTGCCGTGCCCGCAGGTCGCATCTACACCGTGGCCGACATTGCGGCTGACCCGCACTATCAAGCACGCGGGATGATTCAACAGGTGCAGATGGACGACGGCACAACGCTGGCTGTGCCTGGCATTATCCCTAAGCTGTCACGTACCCCAGGCAGTCACCGCCGCAACGCGCCCACCATTGGGCAAGACACGGATGCGGTGTTGGGTGAGATGGGGTTGTCCCCCTCGCAAATTCAAGCGCTCAAAGACAA
>JAVLFR010000174.1:0-23194 GCA_046052785.1 Limnohabitans sp.
CCCGCAGGCATTTGACCTTTGCGCACACGCGCCAAACCTTGGGACACCAAGCGGCGGTTGTTGGCATCGAGCTTGACCACATCGGCCACGGTGCCCAGCGCAACGAGTGGCAACAAAGTGTCTAGCTTCGGTTGCTGTTCTGCCGTGAATACGCCACGCTTGCGCAGCTCCGCACGCAAGACCAGCAACACATAAAACATCACACCCACCCCCGCCAGCGCTTTGCTTTCAAACATGCAGCCGGGTTGGTTGGGGTTGACGATGGACTCGGCCTCGGGCAGCACAGCCGCGGGCAAATGGTGGTCGGTGACCAGCACTTGCAAGCCCAGTTTGCGCGCCGTGGCCACGCCCTCCACACTGGCAATGCCGTTGTCCACGGTGATCAGCACATCGGCGCCCGTGGCTTTGACACGCTCGGCAATCGGCGGTGTGAGGCCGTAGCCATCCACCACGCGGTCGGGCACGATGTAGCTCACCTGTTTGGCGCCCAGCAAGCGCAAGCCTCGAAACGCGACAGCACAAGCGGTCGCGCCATCGCAGTCGTAGTCGGCCACGATGCAGAGGTGTTTGTTCGCAGCCATCGCGTCGGCCAGCAGCACTGCGGCCGCTTCGATGCCTTTCAACCCTGTGGGGGGCAGCAGTTGCGCGAGCGAGGCATCGAGGGAGGCCGCATCTTGGATGCCGCGTGCGGCATACAGACGCGCCAGCAGGGGGTGCACACCCGATTGCTCTAGCGCCCAAATGCTGCGCGGCGGCATGTCCCGAGGGATGAATTGCATGGTCTTAGTCTTTCAGCGGCGCAACGGCCAACACGGTATCCAAAGAGGTAGCGGCAAAGTGCGTGCGCACACGTTGCCACAGCGAAGGCGTGGCACTGTCGTACACATGAAATTCGTGCTCGCCACACAACACCAAACGCTGGGTCTCGCCCGCCGCTGCACGCGCCAGCTGTGGGCCAATGACTTGGGCATCGACGTGTTGCCACGCCACTAGCCAACCCATGAAGTCTTGTTGCAAGGCACTTTCACGCAGGTTACCCACCACGGCAGGTTCTTGGGTAATGGGCGGTGAGGCTGGCAAGGCCCCCGTGCCATGCACCCAAAACGAGTTGATGGCCAGGCTGCGCCCTTCATTGACGGGGTGGGTGTAGAGCAACATTTGCATTTCGTTTTGCAAGCGGCGCAGCAGTTTGGCAGCGGGGCTGAGGGCCTGTGCATCCACATGCCCCCCCACCAACCAAGGATCGATGTTGCGGCCAATTACACGGTCGAGTGAGGCAGTGGGCAAATCAGCCAACAGGGGTGATTGCGCCAACCACTGGCCCGGCTTGAAGGGGTGCAAGGCAATGCCATCTTCCGCAAAAAACCTTGCATGGCTTTGAAAAGGGTGGCGTCGGTGGCGTCGTCAATCTTCAAATACAGGGGGTCGCCCAGCGTCACTTGCCCGTGGCTCACATGCCAGTTGCACAGGGTGATAAAAGCCCAGCCAGAGGGCGAGGTGGAAGGCGCCAAATTGGAACAGGCGTCTTGAACGAGGCCCATCGCAGCGGCCGTGCGCGCTGCCCAAGGCATGCAGCCATCGGTCAAAGGCCAGCCGAGCGTTTGCGCCCATGCGCGCTCGTGGGGGGGCGAGAGGGTGGCCAACAGCGGTTCTTGCGCCGTGTCGATGTGCACCGCCTCGCGTTGAGCGCGCGTCAGCCATGCCGACAAATTGGGCAACTCGGCTTTGGCCAACACCGATGCCTCAGGGCCATGGCTGGTCCACAGTGAAAAAGGAATCAGGGTTGTGAAGTGCATCGCCCTGATTGTCCGTGATGCCGTCTGGCCTGCTGGCCACTACGGGGATAATCCTGCTCACATGCACCCGACCACCTCCAAACTTCCCTATGAACTGCTGATTGGCTGGCGCTACACACGCGCTGGCCGTGTGGCGGGCCGCAACGGTTTTATTTCCTTCATCTCGGGCGTGTCGATGATGGGCATTGCATTGGGCGTGGCCGCGCTGATCATTGTGTTGAGCGTGATGAACGGGTTTCAAAAAGAAGTGCGCGACCGCATGCTGGCGGTGGTGGCCCACATCGAGCTCCTCGCCCCGGGTGGCGAAGGCTTTGCGGACACCCAAGCGCTCATGGCCCAAGCCAAACAAAACGCCGAGGTGGTCGCTGCAGCGCCCTTTGTGTCCCAACAAGCTTTGATGGCACGTGGCGAAGACATGCGCGGCGCGATGGTGCGCGGCATCGACCCTGAGGCCGAAACCCAAGTGAGCGACTTCACCTTGCAAATCCCAGCCGAGGTGCGTGCCACTTTGCAAGCTGGCAGCTTCAACGTGGTGCTGGGCGGCGAACTGGCCATGGCGATGGGGGTGCGGGTCGGCGACCAAATCACCCTCATCGCGCCAGGCGGGCAAGTCACGCCAGCGGGTGTGATGCCCCGCCTCAAACAGCTGCATGTGTCGGGTGTGTTTGATTCGGGCCATTACGAATACGACGCCTCGCTCGCACTGCTGCACCTCGACGACGCGCAGCGCATCTTTCGCCTCCAGGCCCCGACGGGTGTGCGCTTGAAGCTCAAAGACAGCCAGCAAGCCCGTCGCGTCGCCTATGACTTGACCCTGCAACTAGGCGCCGACGTCATCGTGCGCGACTGGACTCGGCAAAACCGCACTTGGTTTGCCGCGGTGCAGGTGGAAAAACGCATGATGTTCATCATCCTCACCCTGATCGTGGCCGTGGCCGCGTTCAACCTCGTCACCACCTTGGTGATGACGGTCACCGACAAACGTGCGGACATTGCCATTTTGCGCACACTCGGCGCGAGCCCGCGCAGCATCATGGCCATTTTTGTGGTGCAAGGCGCCACCGTGGGCGTGCTCGGCACGCTCGGCGGTTTGCTGTTAGGTCTGTCGGTGGCGTTCAACATTGACGTCATCGTGCCAGCCATCGAGCAGCTGCTGGGGGCGAGCTTCTTGCCACGTGACATCTACCTCATCAGCCGCATGCCCAGCGACCCACAGTCCGCCGACATTTGGCCCGTCACCCTGATCTCGCTGGTGCTGGCTTTCTTGGCCACCCTTTATCCCAGTTGGCGCGCCAGCCGCGTCAACCCGGCCCAAGCCTTGCGCTACGAATGAGGCCATTCATGACACCCACACCTGTTTTAAGCGCCCAACAGATCTGCCGCCGCTTCCATGAAGGCCCGCTGGATGTGACCGTGCTGCACAACGTCGACCTGTCGGTCCATGCTGGCGAGACACTGGCCATCGTCGGCTCATCAGGCTCGGGCAAAAGCACTTTGCTGCATGTGCTGGGGGGGTTGGATACCCCCACCTCTGGCCATGTGTCCTTGATGGGCCAGCCTCTGGCCGGCCTCAGCGCCTCCACCTTGGGTGAGTTGCGCAACCAACATCTGGGCTTTGTCTACCAGTTCCACCACTTGCTGCCCGAGTTCAGTGCCCTCGACAACGTGGCCATGCCCTTGTGGATTCGCCGCATGGATCGCACGGCCGCCAGCACCCAAGCGCAAGCCATGCTGGAAGCCGTCGGCCTGGGTGCGCGGGTGCACCACCGCCCCGCTGAGCTGTCAGGCGGCGAGCGACAACGTGTCGCCATGGCTCGCGCCTTGGTCACCCGTCCCGCCTGCGTGTTGGCGGATGAGCCCACGGGCAATTTAGACCGCAACACGGCAGACAAGGTGTTTGCGCTCATGCTGCAACTGGCGCGCGAACACAACACCGCCTTTGTTCTGGTCTCCCATGACCCGAGCCTGGCTGAGCGGTGTGACCGTCAATTACGGCTGATTTCTGGCAAACTCACTTAAATCTCAAAAAGTAGTATTTTTTTTATTTAGTTAATACTTTTAAGCTCTTTTTGGTGTCTAATATGGCACGTGAGCAGTTTTCAAGACCATTACGCCGTGCTGGGGGTTGCCCCGACAGCAGACCCCGAAGTCATTCGGGCGGCTTATCGCGTCTTGGCTCAGCGCCACCACCCAGACCGCCATCCCCATTCCGATGGCTCTGCCATGGTGCGGTTGAACCAAGCCTATAACGTGCTGTCTTGCCCCTTGCGCCGCGCTGAGTTTGATATCCAACAACGTCGCCAACACACCCAACACCACAGCCTTCGCTTCAACACGGACTCGCGCCAAACACCAGCAGCAGCAGCGCGCGGCCGTGTGGTGCTGACCACCTATGACCACCGCGGCCGCTTACATGCTTATGCCTAAGCATGTCGCTTTCATTAGCCATTGAACAATCGCCCACGCGCGTTTTGTGTGATGGCCGCCACGCAGGGGTGCGAAATGCGACGCTCTACCGAGACCGCAAAGAACTCTTCCACCAGATCTTCACTGCGGCCCAGCACCTCGACACCAAATTGCGCCACGGTCTCAGTTTCTAAGATGCTGGGTGACATGAATACGCCTCGCCCTTCTCGGCCAAACGCGGTCATCAAGGCGCCGTCATCAAACTCACCCACCACCCGAGGTTGAATTTTTTGACGCACCAGCCAGCCATCAAGCTGTTGCCGCACCGACGACGACGAACCTTGAATCAACATGGGCGCGTCGTGCAAACACTGCGGAAAATTGCCTTTCAATCTGGCGCGTAAAGCGGGTGTGCAAAAAAAACTCATGGGCGTGGTGCCCAGCGCGTGGTTAAACGCCTTCACACTGATGCGCTTGGACAAGGGCTCGTCGGCAATCACCAAATCCAGGCGGTGCAAGGCCAGTTGCGCCAGCAAGTCAGGAAACTTGCCCTCGCTGCCAATCAACCGCACAGGCTCAGCAATCGACAAGGCCGGCTCCAGCAGCCGATAGGCCACCGATTTGGCCACCGAGTCGGCCACGCCGACCCGAAACTCCAAAGTGCGCTGACCCGCATGGGTGTGGGTCATGGCCGACTGCAGGTCGGAGCCCAAAGCAAAAATATCATCGGCGTAGCTCAGCGCTTTTCGCCCGTCCTCGGTCAGTTCGAGCTGGCGACCGCTTTTGCGAAACAGCTTGCGCCCCAAGCTTTCCTCTAGCAATTTGATCTGCCCAGACAGGGTTTGCGGCGTTGTGTGTAACTGCTCACCTGCGCGCATGACTCCGCCAGCGCGTGCTGTGACCCAAAAATAATACAAGTGTTTGAAATTCATAGCTTGATTAAACTTCAGTTTTTACGAATAAATAAAAATATAAATACGAATTTACACGAAGTGATTTACTGCGTAAAGTCCACTGTGTGCTGGCATAGAGCCAGCCATCCAACCGATAGGAGCATGCCATGCGTTTAAGTACCAAAAGTCGTTTTGCCGTGACCGCCATGATCGACATGGGGCTTCGCCAACACCTTGGCCCCGTATCCCTCGCTGCCATCAGCCAGCGCCAACACATCTCGATCTCCTACCTCGAGCAAATTTTCAGCAAAATGCGCCAGCACGGCTTGGTGGAAAGCACCCGCGGGCCAGGTGGCGGCTACACGCTCAACCGCGACGCCAACCACATCAGCGTGGCCGACATCATCTACGCGGTGAATAGCCTCGATGAAAAAGAACATTTACCCGCCGATGCCGAGAAAAATGGCTATGTGTCAGCCGAAGAGTTGTGGTCTAGCCTGAACCAAAAAATGGACGACCACATGCAATCCATCAGCTTGCACAGCTTGATTGCCGCGCAAGCCTCGAAGGCGGGGCAAGTGACCCACAACAGCACGCCCAAGCGCGGTGTGTTTGCCAAAAAATCGCCCGCTGCTGCGCCCAGAAAAGTGCCTAACTCGGTGTTTGCGCTGGGCAATGTCTGGGCCAATAGCCACTGACGATGTGGATTGACACACATGCGCACTTAGACGCCGCAGAGTTTGACGCCGACCGCACGGCCGTCCACCACCGTGCGCGCAAAGCTGGCGTTGTGACATGTGTGATTCCGGCAGTCGAAGCTGCCAACTTTGACACCGTCAGGAGGCTGGCTCAAGCCCAGCAAGATGCTTATGCGCTGGGCATCCACCCGCTCTTCACGCCTCAAGCGAGCGACGAGCACTTATCCCAACTCGACGCTGCCCTGCACACCCACCGCGATGACCCACGCTTGGTGGCCGTGGGAGAAATCGGTCTCGATGGTTTTGTGCCTGAACTCAACACACCCGAGGCATTGGCCAAGCAACAAACGTTTTACAAAGCCCAGCTCAAGTTGGCGCAACACCATCAACTGCCTGTCATCTTACATGTGCGACGCAGTGCCGACCTACTCCTTAAGGGTTTGCGCGACACACCCGTGGTGGGTGGGATTGCCCATGCATTCAATGGCAGTTTGCAACAAGCGCAGACCTTCATTGCGCTGGGCTTCAAACTCGGCTTTGGCGGCGCGCTCACCTATGACCGAGCCTTGCAACTGCGCCGCCTCGCCACCGAGTTGCCGCTCTCAGCCCTCGTGCTCGAAACCGATGCGCCAGACATCCCCCCGCATTGGCTCTACACCACGGCCGAGCAGCGAGCAGCTGGCCAGCCCCAAGGCCGCAATGAGCCCGCCGAGTTACCCCGCATCGCCCACGTGTTGGCCGAGTTGCGCGGCCTCTCCCTCGAGGCACTGGCTGCAGCCACCAGCGCCAATGCACGCCAAGTCTTGCCCCGCCTACAATGAGGGCGTGACTTCTTCCCTCCTCAACGCCGACCTGCACTGCCACTCCGTGGTCTCGGATGGCACGCTCACACCTGAGCAATTGGCCCTGCGCGCCAAGGCCAATGGTGTGGAACTCTGGGCCTTGACCGACCACGACGAAGTCGGCGGCCAAGACCGCGCCCTCGCCGCGGCACAGGCCAACGGTTTGAAGTACCTCACGGGGGTGGAAATCTCAATCACCTTTGCCAACAAAACTGTGCACATCGTGGGCTTGGGGTTTGATGCCCACGACGAACCGCTCAAAAAAGGTCTCCTCACCACGCGCGGGGGACGCGGCGAACGCGCCAAAGAAATGTCCGAAGGCTTGGCCAAGGTGGGCATACACGGTGCCTATGAAGGCGCTCTCCGATACGCGGGCAATCACGAACTGATTTCTCGCACGCATTTCGCCCGCTTTCTGGTTGAAAGCGGTGTGTGCCAAGACACCCACGAGGTATTTCGTCGCTTCTTGACAGAAGGCAACCCCGGCTTTGTGCCGCATCGCTGGGCCTCGCTGAAAGACGCAGTGCAATGGATTGTTCAAGCCAAAGGCATGGCCATCATTGCCCACCCTGCGCGCTATGGCTTCACGCCCAACGAAGAATTCGCGCTCTTCACTGAATTCAAACACCACGGCGGTCAAGGCGTGGAGGTGGTCACTGGCAGCCACACCCCCGCCGAGTACGTGACCTACGCCGATATGGCCCAAGAGTTTGATCTGTTTGCTTCACGCGGCAGCGATTTCCACAGTCCCCTTGAGAGCCGCATTGACTTGGGCACCTTGCCTTGGTTGCCGGGTCAACTCAAGCCCGTGTGGGAAGCTCTCGCTGACCGAGTCCAGTAACCGCACACCCCCTCACTCCGTGCACCCCAGTTGCACGCGGCCATGTCCCAGTTTCTTCAAGTTCACCCCGACAACCCCCAACCCCGATTGCTCAAGCAAGCGGTGCAGTTGCTCGAGCGCGGCGGCATCTTGGCCGTGCCCACCGACTCCAGCTATGCCTTGGTCTGCCACTTGGATGACAAGGCCGCGGTCGAGCAGATGCGCCGCATCCGCCAAGTCGACGACAAACACCACCTCACCTTGATGTGCCGCGATTTGTCGGAACTGGCCAACTACGCCCGCGTGGACAACCGTCAGTACCGCTTGCTCAAAGCCGCCACACCTGGGGCCTACACCTTCATTTTGGAAGCCACCAAAGAAGTACCTCGACGTGTCAGTCACCCGCAACGCAAAACCATTGGCCTGCGCGTGCCGCTCAACCAAACCCTGCTCGACTTGCTTGCACGCCATGGGGCACCGCTGCTGGCCACCACCCTCATTCTGCCCGGCGAGACCGATCCTATGAACGATGCCGAAGCCATCCGCGACCGCTTTGAACACGACCTCGCCGCCGTGATAGACGCGGGGGCTTGCGCGCTCGAGCCCACCACGGTGGTCGACCTCACACCCATGGATAGCGGCGATGGCCCCCGCCTCATTCGCCAAGGGCGCGGCCCTTTGAGCGCCCTGGGCCTGTAAGCGATGCCTCGCCAAGGCGCTCATTGGTGAATGCGACAATCCAGCCGTGAATTTCCCAGAGCTGATTCAAACCATCCTGATTTACGCCTTGCCCGTGGTGTTTGCCATCACCTTGCACGAGGCGGCCCACGGCTATGTGGCGCACAAGTTGGGCGACAACACAGCATGGATGCTGGGCCGTGTCACCCTGAACCCCCTGCCACACATCGACCCCTTGGGCACGATTGCAGTGCCCGCGTTGCTCTACCTCGCCTCGGGCGGAAACTTTTTATTTGGCTACGCGCGCCCTGTGCCCGTGCGATTTGGGCATTTGAACCACCCCAAACGCGACATGATTTGGGTGGCGCTGGCAGGGCCCGCTATCAACTTCGTGCAGGCACTGGCTTGGTTGTTGGCCTTTTATGTGATGAAGTATCTGGGCGTCACCGAGACTTATTTTTTGAAAATGAGCATGGCGGGTGTGGTGGTCAACGTGTCCATGTTTGTCTTCAACCTGTTTCCGCTGCCGCCACTGGATGGTGGGCGCGTGTTGGTGGGGTTGTTGCCATGGCGTGCGGCGGTGGGACTCTCCAAAGTTGAGCCCTATGGCATGTACATTGTGTTGGCGCTGGTCGCTTTGAACCAACTCGACAACCTTTGGATGGGCCCCTTGATGAAGTGGACGGTGTTCGCGTTGTCGCTGTTGCTCACGCCTTTTGAATTTTTATTGCATCCCTGATTTTGAAAAAGTAAGCACGATATGAATGAACGCGTTCTCTCTGGCATGCGCCCCACGGGTGCTTTGCATTTGGGCCACTACCACGGCGCCTTGAAAAACTGGGTGCGCTTGCAGTCCGAGATGGATTGCTACTACTTTGTGGCCGATTGGCACGCCCTGACCACGCATTACGAAAACCGTGAGGTGATTGAGAAAAACGTCTATGAGATGGTCATCGACTGGCTGGCTGCAGGCTTGGATCCCAACGCGTGCACGATCTTTTTGCAAAGCCGCATTCCTGAGCATGCAGAGCTGTTTACCCTGCTGGCCATGGGCACACCGCTGGGCTGGCTCGAACGCGTGCCCACCTACAAAGACCAGCAAGAAAAGCTCAAGGACAAAGACTTGTCGACTTACGGCTTCTTGGGCTACCCGCTGCTGCAAGCGGCCGACATTTTGATTTACAAAGCCAAGCATGTGCCCGTGGGCGAAGACCAAGCCAGCCACGTCGAGCTGACCCGCGAAGCGGCCCGACGCTTCAACCATTTGTATGGCCGAGAAATCAACGCCGAAGAAAAAATCCAAGTCTCATTGGCCAAGTTATCCAAAGACAGCGTCAAACGATTTGAAAAATCACGCAAGGCTTACCAAGAGACGGGCGACGCCAAAGCCATGGAAGGCGCACTGGGCTTCATCGCCTCGGCGCCTGAATTGGATGAACAAGATCGTGAACGCCTCGAGGGCTACTTCAAAGGCACGGGCAAAGTCATCTTGACCGAACCACACGCGCTCTTGACCCAAGCCAGCAAACTGCCAGGACTCGACGGCGCAAAGATGAGCAAGAGCTACAACAACGCGATCGCCATTCGCGAAGACCGCGCCACGATTGAGCACAAGGTCAAGCGCATGCCTACCGACCCCGCACGACAAAAACGCAGCGATGTCGGAGACCCCGACAAATGCCCCGTGTGGCAATTCCACTTGGTCTACAGCGATGCAGACCAGCGCTCATGGGTGGCCCAAGGCTGCAAAACTGCAGGCATTGGCTGCTTGGACTGCAAACAACCCATCATTGACGCCATCTTGCGCGAACAACAGCCCATGCTCGAACGAGCAGAGCCGTACATCACCCAGCCCAAGATTGTTCGTGATATCGTCGACGCAGGTACTGAAAAAGCTCGCAAAACAGCCCGCGACACCATGCGCGATGTTCGGTCTGCAATGGGGCTAAACTACTAATATTGATTCAGGAGTAATAAAAATGAGTATGTACATCATTGACGACCATCCTTTAGTGCGTCAAGCCATCGCCATGCTGCTGCGTCGCATGCGCCCGGCTTCCAAGGTCATTGAATTGGAAAAGTTCAGCGAATTACAGGCCGCGATCATCAAAAATGGCGATCCTGAGCTGTTTGTGCTTGATTTGCTGTTGCCTGGCGTCAAAGGCACCTCGGCGGTCAAAGACATCAAGACCATGTACGCCAACGTACCCTTGGCGGTGATTTCTTCGATGCCCGCTGGCGAAGCAGAAGAGACGTGCATCGAAGCCGGCGCAGACATCTACATCGAAAAATCCACCCCCGCCAACGACATCACAGCAGCCATTCAAGGCTTGTTTGCGGCAGAGAACGGCGACGAAGAAGTCATCACAGTCGGTGAAACCAAACTGTCCAAGCGTCAAAAACAACTCATCATCATGCTCGACCGTGGTTTGAGTAACCGCGACATTGCGGCAGAACTCGAAATCAGTGAGCACACGGTGAAAGTGCACTTGTGGCGCTTGTTCCGTCGCTTAGACGTGAAAAGTCGCACCCAGACCCTGCACTTTGCACGCATGAACGGTTTGCTCTAAATCAAGCAAGCCGCGCCACAAAAAATCCCCGCTGTCGACAAGACCGCGGGGATTTTTTTCGGGTCACCCGCCTCACTGTGCCGTCGATTGCAAAGTATCTCGCACCATCAAGTTCAAGCCCTTGCTGCCGGGTTTGACAGGCGTCAAGCTCACGCCGTAATCACCCGCTTGGGGGATGGCTTGGCCACTCTTTGAAATCCGCACCCGCACCGTCACCTCGCTCATGCCCGAGAGCTTGACGCTGGGGTTCATGGCCGTGCTGTCGTCGAGCACAAAGTCCAAGGGCAATTTGTCTGCCGTGGTGCGCACAATGGCCACGGGCATGCGCGAAGCCGCCACCGCGGTGGCGTAGACAAACACCGTGTCGGTGGGGGCCACCAAGCCTTGGAGCTCTTTCACCAAGGTCACGCGACCGCTGATGCTGCTGGCGGCCAGCGTGGCTTTGTTGCCTTGCGGGTCGGCAGCCTTCGCGGCACGCGGCGGAATAGCGGGCAAACCCATCTTGTTGCGAGCTTCGGCAATCGCGCGATCGAGTTCGGGCGCATCGGGCGAGTCGGTTGGCACCACTTCGCGGGCACGTTCCCAGTAGCGCAAAGCGGTGTTGAAATTCATCTCGGCATACGAAGCACTGCCTGCCAAAAACAAGGCATTGAGGTGATGGGGGTCCGCTGTGAGCACGCGCTGGATGATGGACCAAGGCTCACCCGCAAAGCTGCCCCCATTTTTTTGTGCCAGCACTTCGGCTCGCTCAATCGACAGGTTGTCATCGCGGCTCAGCGCCAAGGCTTTGGCATAGGCTTCTGCCGACTCTTCATAACGCTCGCGAGCCCGCTGAACGCGCCCGAGCATGACCCAGCCCTCTATGTTGTTGGGCTCGTCTTGCAGGCGTCGTGTCAGCGCAGTCGCCATCTCCGTCAGTTTCTCTGGCGTCACATCGCCAGGCGAGTCCACGCCCTGCGTCAACGCCAGGGGGTCGAGCGCCGCTGGCTGCCCCAACACGCTGTACATCAGCAGTGAGGAGACTGGCACCACAAACACCATCAGGCCCAAGGCCAACCAAGGCTTGTGCCACACCACCGCTGTCGCTTTGGCCACCGGCTGCGCCACCCCAGCGTCATCGCCCATGTCCACCAGCAAGCGTTGCGACAGCTCGTCACGCGCAGCTTTGAGCTCGTCGTAGTTGAGATTGCCCAACACAAATTCGCGGTCCAAGTCGGCCATTTGGTCACGGTAGACATTGGCATTGGCTTGGGCGGGGTTGTTGAGCGCGTCGATTTGATGGGCGGCCAATCGAGCGCCTTGCTGCGAGCCTCGCCACAGGGCAACGCTCAACACCAACAACACCCCAGCCATCAGGGCCACGGCGACAAAAATAAAAGTCAGAGCGGGCGTCACATCAACCTTTCAACAACTGCTTGACGCGTTCGCGCTCGTCGTCGCTGAGGGCGACAGGCGAAGCCAAAGCGCGTCGTTGGCGCAAATACACACCTAAAAAGATGGCCGCCACCCCCAGCAAGACAAACGGGCCAAACCACAACACCCAGGTGAGTGGTTTGACCTCGGGTCGGTAGAGCACAAAGTCGCCATAGCGGGCAACCAGAAAATCTTTGACCTCTTGGTCTGACTTGCCTGAGCGAATCAACTCACGCACTTCGTTGCGCAAATCATCAGCCAACTCGGCACGGGAAGAGGCCAGAGATTCGTTTTGGCACACCATGCAGCGCAGCTCTTGCGACAGCACCTCCACACGGGCTTCGAGCTGAGGGTCTTGGGCCATGGGCATGGCTTCGCGGGCGGTGCTCACTGACGCCATCAACACCATGCTGAGGGTCAAGACGGTTTTCAAAATCAAACGTTTCATGACTTGTTCAACTCCGAGATGAGCGGCAAGATTTTTTCTGCCAACAACGCGGGTGTGACGGCGCCCACATACTTGTAGCGAATCACCCCGCCCTTGTCGATGACGTAGGTCTCGGGTACGCCGTACACGCCGTAGTTAATACCCACCCGACCATCGAGGTCCATGACCGTGGTGATGTAGGGGTTGCCATGACGCTTGAGCCACACTTGGCTGCGCTCACGCGCGATCTTGAGCTTGTCATCAAACGGGGCTTTGTAAGCAGGGTCTTGGGGCTGAATTTCTTTGTAGCTCAGGCCGACGATGGGCAGGCGGTGCTTCTCAGAAAACGCCACCAGCACAGGGTGCTCTTCGCGACACGCCACGCACCACGTGGCCCACACATTGAGCAGCCACACTTGGCCTTGCATGTCGACGGGGGAAAACTTGCCATCCCCGTTATCCAAGGTGAACAAAGTGAAGTGCGGCGCAGGCTTGCCAATCAAGGGGGATGGAATTTCACGCGGATCGCGCTTGAGGCCCACGGCCAAAAACACCACCAAACCCATGAACAACACCAGCGGGATCAACACTTTTTTCATTTGCGGTATCTCCGGTCCAAGGCGGCCAATACACCGCCGAGCACCATCAACAACACACCGCCCCACAACCACGGCACAAAGGGCTTGTAATACACCCGCATGCTCCACTCGGTGCGGGCATCATCCAAGGGCTCGCCCAGCGACACATACAAGTCGCGCATGAAACCCGAATCGATGCCCGCTTCCGTCATGGCCATGGCCGTCGAAAAATAGCGACGTTTTTCAGGCTGCAAAATTTCAATGACTTTGTCGTCGCGCAGCACCTGCACATCGGCACGCACCGCCTTGTAGTTGGGGCCGCGCACTTCGTCGAGCGAGTTCAGTCGAAAGGTGTAAGGCGCAATGGTGACCACGTCGCCAATTTGCATACGCACATCACGCTCGACCTCGTAGCACTTGACACCGGTGATGCCAATGACCAGCACGGCCATGCCCAAATGGGCCGTGTGTTGACCCCAAAACGACGTGCCAATGCGACCAGGCTTGCCCAGCCGTTGAATGACTTGCTGGGCCGTGCCCAAAGCCACCCAGCAGCCCAAAAACAAACCAAACGCCGCGCCCATCGACCAGCCGCCCAATACAAACGGCAACAGCACCGCGAGGACAAGCGCACCTGCAAAAGTCCAACGCAACTTGTGTGCAATCTCACGCACGTTGGCATCGCGCCATCGCGCGACCGAACCGGGCACCATCAAAAACACGGTGGGCACCAACAGGGGGGCAAACACCGCATTGAAATAAGGCGGCCCCACCGACAGCTTGCCCATATTGAGGGCATCAATGATGAGCGGGTAGATCGTGCCCAACAACACCGCGGCCGTCGCCACCACCAGCAACACGCTGTTGGCCAACAAGAACGATTCGCGCGACACCAGCTCCATGCGCCCGCCAAGGGCCACACGCGGCGCACGCCAAGCAAACAGCGTGAGCGACGTGCCCACCACCACGGCCAAAAATACCAAAATAAACACACCGCGCTTGGGGTCAGACGCAAAAGCATGCACCGAAGTCAGCACGCCCGAGCGAACCAAGAAAGTGCCCAGCAGCGAAAGGGAGAACGCGGCAATGGCCAGCAACACCGTCCAGGCTTTGAAGCTGCCACGTTTTTCGGTCACCATCAGCGAATGAATCAGCGCTGTGGCCACCAACCAAGGCATGAGCGAGGCGTTTTCGACCGGGTCCCAAAACCACCAGCCACCCCAACCGAGTTCGTAGTAAGCCCACCATGAACCCAGGCCAATGCCAAAGGTCAGGAAGGTCCACGCGACCACCGTCCACGGGCGCGACCAACGGGCCCACGCGGCATCTAGACGTCCACTCATCAAGGCAGACACAGCAAACGCAAAGGCCACCGCCATGCCCACATAGCCCATGTAGAGCATGGGCGGATGAATCACCAAACCAGGATCTTGCAGCAAGGGGTTCAAATCTTTGCCATCCAAGGCTGCAGGCAGCAAACGCTCAAACGGGCTCGACGTGATCAAGATAAAAAGCAAAAACCCCACCGAAATCAAACCCAACACGCCAATCACACGTGCCACCATATCGAGTGGCAAGCTGCGTGAAAACACCGCCACGGCTACCGACCACAAGGCGAGCAACAACACCCACAGCAACAGCGAGCCTTCATGGCCGCCCCAAACCGCCGCAAACTGATAGGGCTTGGGCAACAAGGAGTTGGAATGCTGCGCCACATAAAGCACCGAGAAATCGTTGCTCAAAAACGAAGTCGCCAAGGCCCCAAAGGCAAACGCCACCAAGGCAAACTGCAAGGCCGCTGTGGGGCGCGCCAGCGATTGCAAAGTCACTTGCATTTGCGGGCTGCGCACCAACGTGCCTGCAATAGGCAACACACCTTGCATCACTGCCACCACGGCAGCGAGCATGAGGGCGAAATGACCGAGTTCTGGAATCATGGGGTGCCCTTAGGGGTTGGTGCTTGCAAAGACTGGGCGGCTTTAGCCGCCGCCGCTTGGTCCATCGCATGTTGGGCTTCGGGCGGCATGTAGTTCTCATCGTGTTTGGCCAACACTTCGCTGGCCACAAACACACCGTCGACGCCCAATTTACCTTGCGACACCACGCCTTTGCCTTCTTTGAACAAATCGGGCAACAGGCCCACATAGCTCACAGGCATTTCGTTCACGGTGTCGGTGATGACAAAGCGCACGTTGTTGCCATCGCGCACCAAGCTGCCTTCCTTCACCATGCCGCCTGCGCGAAAAGTGCGGCCCTTGGGTGCTTCGCCGTTGCTCACCTGTGTGGGCGTGAAGAAGAACACCAAATTGCTTTGGAAAGCATTCAGCACAAAAGCAGCGGCTGCGCACAGCACCACAAGGCCAGCGGCAATCAGTGCCAATCGTTTGGTTCTTGGTTTCATCACTTCCACTCGTCAACAGGTAATTGCGCCACAGCTTGCTCGGCTTTCAATTGATTCAACACCGCGCGGTGTGCCCAGCGCGCTTGCCACACTTCAAGCACCATCAGCAACGCGGTCACACCCACGCTGCCCCACACATAAACGGCGTAGCCGCCCATGGCCCAAAACTGACTCCAACTCTCCCATCTCATGGCTTCACCTCGTCGAGTTGATGCACCCAAGTGGCGTGACTTTCACGCTGCAAGATCAAGGTGCGCACGCGGTACAGCACCAGCGCCACGGTGTAAAACCAAAACGCCAAAGCCATGAGCAACATGCCCCACAACATCACCTCTGCCATGCTCGAACCTTTGGTGAGAGAGACCGAGGCACCTTGGTGCAGGGTGTTCCACCACTTCACCGAGAAATAAATAATGGGCACGTTGATCGCGCCCACGATGGCAATGAGGGCGCCTGCGCGGTCACTGCGGCGCGTGTCATCAATGGCCGATGTCAAAGCGATATAGCCGAGGTAGAGGAAAAACAAAATCAACTCAGAGGTGAGGCGCGCATCCCACACCCACCATGTGCCCCACATGGGCTTGCCCCAAAGGGCGCCCGTCCACAGCGACAAAAAGGCGAACAGCGCCCCAGTGGGTGCCAAAGCGCGGGTCATCATGCCTGACAAGCGGGTATTGAAGGTCAGGCCCAACACGCTCCAAAATGCCATCGCCAAGTAAACGACCATCGACATCCAGCTCACGGGCACATGCACGAAGATGATGCGATAGCCTTCGCCTTGCTGAAAGTCACTGGGCGCCACAGCAAAGCCTAGCCACAGACCCGCCAACATGAACGCGGTGGCTAGCAAGGCAAACCCAGGCCACATTCGCCCTGCCAAACCATAAAAGTTCTGCGGTGAAGCGTAGTGAAACCAATTGATACTTTTCATTCCAACGCGATCCTCAAAGCCGCCGCACAGGCCAACGGGCTAAAAAATGCCGCAGGCAACAGCATGGCCATCAAAATCGACAAATGTGCCTCTGCACCCAAACCACTGGCTTGCGCCTCCACGGCGCCAGCACCAAACACCAACACAGGGATGAACAAAGGCAACACCAGCAGCGACAACAACACCCCACCGCCGCGCACCCCCAAGGTCAAGGCAGCACCAATGCCCCCTACCAAAGACAACACGGGTGTGCCCAACAACAGGCCCAAGGTGAGGGTCATCAAAGCATCCGCCGAGAGGTCAAATTGCAACCCTAAAACTGGCGCCAATAATACCAACGGCACCCCTGACACCAGCCAATGCGCCAAGAGTTTGGCACTGATCAGTAAGGGCATTGGCGTGGGCGACAAAGCCATTTGCTCCAACGTCCCGTCGCGGTAATCGGCCTCAAACAAACGTTGCAACGCCAACATGCTCGACAACAGCGCCCCCACCCACAACACGCCAGGGGCGACCAAACGTAAAGTGTTGAGCTCAGGACCAATACCCAAAGGAAACAGGGCGGCCACCACCACAAAGAAAAACACCGCTGTCAGCACCTCGCTCTTGCGACGCATGGCCAACAGCAAGTCGCGCCGCAACACGGCCATGAACGCCCCGCCACTCATGCCACGCCTCGCAATCGATAGGTTTGCACTTGCACCGATGCGCCGCTGGCAACGGTGAGCGCTACAGGTTGATGGCTGGTCAGCAACACCATGCCACCATGGGCCACATGCTCGCCCAGCAGGCTGCGCAGGCCGTCCACCGCTTTCGCATCCAAAGCTACAAAAGGCTCATCCAACACCCATAAAGGGGCTTGGCTGGCCAGCAAACGTGCCAGCGCGGTGCGACGCTTTTGACCTTGAGACATCACGCGCAGCGGCAAATGCTCGCGACCACGCAGGCCCATACGCGCCAAAGCCACCAAGGCTTGCGGCTCGCTCAAGGCGCGGCCAGACACGGCGGCATCCGAGATGAGGTTTTCCAACGCGCTCAGTTCTTCTTTGAGCGACAAGCCATGCCCCAAATAAAACAGCGAGGCGCGAAACTGTGAGGCATTTTGTTGGATGGTTTGCCCGTGCCAACACACCTCGCCCGCATCGGCAGGAGACAAACCGCACACGATGCGCAACAAGCTGGTTTTACCCACACCGTTGTCGCCCTCAAGATGCAAGACTTGGCCCGCTTGCAACTCAAAGCTGACATCGGCAAACAGCGGCTTGTTGCCGCGGCTGCAAGAGAGGTGGGAGACGCGCAACATGATTTAAATGAACGTGCCAGCACAAGTCAGAACTTGACCGCCCGTGCTCATCTTGAAACGTGCAATGCCTGCGCTTCGGGTGGTATTGACACCGCCGAGATCGAGCATGCGCACACCGCGATCACGCAACGCTTCAATACCTTTCCACAAAATCAAATTGTGGGCATGCAAATCGCGTCCGACATCGCTGGTCCACCCCACTTGATAGGTTGCAGCTTGACCGTGGATCAAAAACATCATGCCTGCCACGCGATCGCGGCCCACGTCGGCACGCAGGGTCAAAATGGTTTTAGACGGTTGTTGACGCGACGGTACATACAAGTCAAAAAAGTGCAAAGGCAAGCCGTGTAAACCGCGTTGCTCGCGTTGCTGCATTTCGGCGTCTAGCAGCCAACGGTATTGGCCAGCATTGGTACCCACGCGGTGGATCGTCAGGTTCGAATTTTCGGCGCCGCCCAAGCGGTGACGCCAGCGCTTGTCGAGCTGCGCGCGCAAATCATCCATCGACGGCGTCAGGTCCATCAACACGGTGCTGTGCCCCGTCATCACACGGCGCCACCGTGACAAGCCCAGCTCGGAGCCAGACGCCTCTTGCGGGGTGAATGCCACCACCCGCAGGTTTTTCAAGGGCATCGTTTGTTTCATCGCTTTGTAGGCCCGCGCTTTGTCAGCCCCCGACAGCGATTGCAACCACACGGGGCCTAAGGAACACAACGCCATATGGGCCAAGCCCCCCGCAAATCGGCGCACAATGAATTGAGCCAAGGCCACAGGTGTGCCATCTTGCTCAATGCAGGCGCGCAACACCCTTACCCCCAGGGTCTTCATGCACGCGCCATAGGCCCAGTCTTGTTGCAAGGGGGCGGCGGCGGCGGCATGGTGCGCGTCCCACTCGGGATGGCTCAGGGTGTCCCAATTGACTTTCATGCGCCTAAAATCCTCACACCATGTTGAACAAACTTCGCCTTCGCCGCCAAGCCCAGACCGTGATGGGGCATCGCTTGGAAGAACCCCGACTCACGCTGGCCTTGGTGCTGTGGGTGTTTGTTTACGTAGGCTTGCCCCTGCTGGCTGTCAGCAGCTTGGTGGATCTGCTGATTCAGCAAATCACGGGCAACTGCACCGGTTTTTGGTGCTGGTTTTGAGTGGGAAACCATTGTTGTTGGCACGGTATTAACGAGGCACGCTGCAAGGCCCTGTGATGTTGACGCGCACTTTTTTGCCCATGTAGGTGGTATCTGTGAAGGCGGTCACGATCACCGTGGCTTGCTCAATGCGAATTTCCGACTCAGCCCCCGTCACCCTGTGTTTGCGAAACGCGCCCATCTCTTTGGCGGTGGTGAGGTTTTTACCCGTGAACTCTTCAGTGGCCAAGCTATTGGCCACCATCAAATAGGGTTCAGGGCCATTCATCTTCAAAAAAATATTTTTGCCCATGGACTGGATTTCAATCACCACTTTTTGGGGCTTGACCTTGAGGTCGTCCATGGCGGGGATGACCGCCTCCACCTCGCATGGCATCTTGAAGGTTTGCGCGACAGCAGGTGAGGCGACAAAGGCCAAGCTCACCAGCATGGCATACATCAATCGGTCGAGGTGCAAGGTCATGTCATGCATTCTAAGTAGGCCCATCCGACTTGGGATGCGCCACCCGTTGCGCGCGGTAAATGCCTGGATAGCCCGAACACACATAGCTCATCACGCAAGCGACAGCGGCAAACACCCCAATCTCCACACCAAACAACTCCATGGCCATCAACGTGGCGGCAATGGGGGTGTTGGCAGCACCCGCAAACACAGCCACAAAACCCACAGCGGCCAATAAAGCAAACGGCACATCCAACCACGGGGCCAAGGCATTGCCAAAGGTGGCACCCATATAAAACAAAGGGGTGACTTCGCCCCCTTTAAAACCTGCACCGAGCGAGGCAATGGTGAACACCAGCTTGCCTAAAAAGTCACTCAGCGGCAGGGGCTGGGTCAAGGCCTCCACCATCACGGGGATACCCAGACCCACATAGCGATCAAAACTACCCCACCACACGAGGGCGGCAATCACTGTGCCGCCGAGCAAGGGGCGCAATGGCGCATAAGAAATGCGCTTGGCCAGCCAAGCACTCAGCGCGTGCGTGCAGTTGGCAAACAACTTGCCCGTCAAACCAAACATCGCCCCCGCCAACACCATCGCCGCCAACAACCAAGCCGTGATGCTGGGCATCGCGCCCACGAGGTAGTGCGTGTGTTGCACACCCCACAGCAGACCCACTTGATCAGCCACCACCGCAGCCAACACACAAGGCCACAAAGCCTCTAGGCGCAAGCGCCCCAAGGCCAGCACCTCAAGGGCAAACACCGCACCCGCCAAGGGCGTGCCAAAAACAGAGGCAAAGCCAGCGCTGATGCCCGCCATCAGCACAATACGGCGGTCTGAGCTGTTGAGTTTGAAGACATGGGTGAGTTGATCGGCCAAGGCCCCGCCCATTTGCACCGCCGTGCCTTCACGGCCCACGGAGGCGCCAAACAAATGCGACACCACCGTCCCGCCCAACACCAGGGGCGCCATGCGCAAGGGCACCACTTTTCGGGGGTCATGAATTTCATCAATCAGCAAGTTGTTGCCGGCCTCCACCTGCTGGCCAAACTTGAGGTAGACCCAACCCACCAAAAAACCCGCCACAGGCAAGCCGGCCATCAACCAACGGTTGGTTTCACGGGTCTGGGTCGCCCAATCGAGGGCAAAGAGAAACAGGGCTGAAGCTGAGCCTGCAAGCACGGCCACCCCCATCGCCAAAGCCGACCACTTTGCCACGTAGCGCAGCAGGTCTAGCTTGGAGGATGGCTCAAGATGCGGCATCGGTCACCCTGCCAGACGGGTGACCGCATATGAAAAAAGCCGTTCACTGACGAACGGCTTATGAGGGGGCGCATGAGGGGGCTGATGAGGCTTGACACGGCTTGGCATGCCTCATTTTAAACCGCCTTCATGTCACGGTACCAACCAATCCAAACGGCCAGCAGGCGTGAGCCTGGCCCGGCGATGCCCGTCTTTACTCAAGACCAACCAGTCCATGGCGGACACTTTGAAGGTCAGTACGGCCAAATGGTGCCCCTGCACAGAATCAGCGCTGTTTGCCGCTGAGGCTGGTGTCCCAGATTGGACATGTCCGGGTGGCAACGCACTCAGATAGTCGGCACTGGCATGTGATTGCCTGACACGTTCCCAAGCCGCATTGACTTGCTCACCTTCCGCTTCAACCGAGGCCAGCGCAGACACTCGCAACTGCCAATTGAGGCGCTTGCTCCAAAACGTCAGTTGCGCCAACGGTTGCGCCACAAGCTCTGCACATTTGGGCGAACGTGCATCGGTGTAGACGCGCAATGTCCACAAAGGCGCATCTGCATGCCTGAGAACCACTGTCCGTGCTTGAGGCCCACTTTGGTCAATCCCTTGTGTCGCCAAAATAGGGGTGCGCCACTCGTGGTGCCTATCATGCGGCGCCCGCGTCAGCTCTTGCCACAAACGTGCAGCCCAATGCTCGGGGGGTATTTCTAAATGATCTGGCGGCATAAAAATAAAGGTTGACTTACGAGGTGACTAAGCAAGGCGCTTTTTGATGCATTAAAACTGACCTTTGTTTCGGCTGCGCCTTGTCGGCGGATTGAAATCGCTGGGTTTGTCTTGAACCCAACGGATGAATCTTGCCATCTCAGGATGTGCACGCAAGGCCTCTGGCGTGGGGTAATGCCGCGCCAACTCGGTTTCGGTGAACAAGGCATGCACTTGCTTGTGGCACGCGCGGTGCAAGGCCACCGTGGTCAAACCACCGCGTGATTTAGGGATCAAGTGGTGTGCGTCTCGCAGCGATGGTGGGATGGGTCGATCACACAGCGCGCAGACCACCGGCTCAACCCGCTGCAATGGCTGAGCGCGCGCTGCTGTTTGCAGCCGTTTGATGCGTCCTTGCGCCATGACTCAACCCAACGAGGCCATCACCCCAATGACCGAAGTGCATCGGTTGCGATGGCGTCGAGCGTCAGGCGAACGCCCAGTGAGCCGCTGCCCGATCGCACGGGTGACTTTCTCAGGCCAATCTCCATCCACTGGATGGCCGGGTGCGCGGCACAGGCGCTGGCAATGCGCGTCATCAAGCGCTCTTGCGTTTCGTAATGACCGTCTGCCGCAAGTCGGTCAATTTCCACCATCAAGGGGTCGTAGTCGAACACATGCGCCATGCCATCTTCAGCAATGAGCACTTGGCTGACCGAAACCCCGAGTGTCAAATCCAGCAGGTGTTGGTCTGGCCGGGTGTCGCCAGGCCCATAGCTGCCAATGTCTGTGGTGAGTTGCAGGTCCCGCAACTCGATGACCGCTGCGCTGACTGGCTTCATGCCTGCACCTTTTGTTGGATGAAATGCATCAGCCCCTGGCTGGCCTCTTCGATCAAGTCCAGCACCTGCTCAAAGCCCTGATCGCCACCGTAGTAAGGGTCGGGGATGACAGAGGCCGGTGTGGTTTGCAAAAACTCAGCAAAACCCCGGATCTTGTGGCGGTGCTGCGCGGGGCACCTTTCCTCCAAGAGCGCGCGGTTATCCCAATCCATCGTCAACAACAAATCAAAGGCTTCAAAGTCACTGTCCAGCACCGACCTGGCCCGCAAATGGGACATGTCGTAGCCTCTTTTGCGCGCGTGCAGTTGGCTGCGTGAATCAGGAGGCGCATCGGGGTGGAAATTGTGGGTGCCCGCCGAGTCCACTTTGACCCGGTGCAAGAGCGCTTGATCGGCCAAGCTTTTGGAAAAAACGGCCTCCGCAGTGGGGCTGCGGCAGATATTGCCCATGCAGACAAACAGGATTTTGAAATCGGCTTCGTTCATATTGATGTTGTGTCGTGGTTGCTGTTGGCTCAAACAAGCAAATTGATGATTTATTTTTTAGGACTGCTTTCAGACGCGGCGCGCCAACACCACGGCAGCGGCAACAAACCCTCTGGCCCACCTGAGGCTTGGATGTGGTCGATTTGCTGCTGGTAATGCTGGTCCACAAAAGTCTCGACGGCAGCGATCGTGCCGTAAACAGCACGCCTGCCAAACAAGACGAGCAAAGCCCCCGTCAGCCAGCACGCCAAGCGCCAGGGACCCAATAACCAGCTTCATTTCACCCGCATGGTCAGAGCGCAACTCGCGCTGCAGGTGAAGGGACAGGTTTTGCATCATGAGGTGTTAAAAATTTATGACTGACGTCAAGTCAACGATTAACTTTCAGGATATCGGAAGCCCCATCACATGGCTTTCAGACTCGGACTTGTCCCCAATCGAGCCTCGGGCATTTTGGTTCAGTGGCAAGCTGTTGGCGGCGTAAAACGCCCGACGCAAAGAGGCGCTGAAAAGCAAAAAAGCCAACCGGTGAAGGTTGGCTTTTAGGTATTGGCGGAGAAGGAG
>JAVLFR010000175.1:0-5605 GCA_046052785.1 Limnohabitans sp.
AAAGCCCACATGACACACAGCATTGACCCACAAGACATCACGGGCCTCAGCTTGGCGGGCGGGCGAGGCAGCCGCAGGGGCGGGGTGGACAAAGGGCTGCAAAACTTCAACGGCATCCCACTCGCCTTGCACACCCTCATGCGTTTGGGGCCTCAGGTGCAAACCGTGATGGTCAACGCCAACCGCAACCTCTCGGCCTACGAGTCGTTTGGCACCTCCGTTTGGCCCGATGCCTCAGCCGACTTTGCCGGGCCCTTGTCTGGTTTCCTCGTGGGCTTAGAACGTGCTGAAACCCCCTACCTGCTCACCGTGCCATGCGACACCCCCCGCTTACCACTTGACTTGGCCGAGCGGTTGGCGACGGCCTTGGTGCGCGACAACGCCGACATCGCCATGGCCGCCGCCCCCGAAATCGATGAACACGGCCAGAGGCAAATTCGGACTCAGCCTGTGTTTTGTTTGATCAAGATCGAGTTGTCTGAAAGCCTGGTCAAGTTCACCCACGCTGGCGGGCGCAAGATCGATGCGTGGACCGCACAACACGCCACCGTGGTGGTGCCCTTTGATGCGCCTGGCGACGACGCGCTGGCGTTTGCCAACGTCAACACCTTGAACGAGCTTCAAGCCCTGGAAAACGCCGCGCCATGAAAAGCCTTGACGCCATCGCCGCCGCCTTGCAAGGCTATGACCCGCAAGCGCTGAGCGTGAGCCAAGTCAACGAATTCTTGACCGCGTTGGTGCAGCCCGTGTCTGCGGACGCCTCTCAAGACGTGTTTTTGTTTGACGCCTTGGGGCGCGTGCTAGCGCAAGACGTCATCTCGCCCATCAACGTGCCTGCGCACAACAACTCGGCCATGGACGGCTTTGCCTTCGATGGCACGCAGTTGCAAGCCGACCAAGCCCTCAGCCTGCGCGTGGTGGGCACGGCACTGGCCGGCAAAGCCTGGCCTGGCAAGGTCAATGTGGGCGAATGCCTCAAGATCATGACGGGGGCCATCCTGCCCGATGGGCTAGACACGGTGGTGCCGCAAGAGCTCTGCCAAGTGGTCAGCGCCCACGATGTGACCACCGTCACCCTCCCGCCTAACCTCTTGCAAGCCGGCGACAACCGCCGCTTGATGGGCGAAGACCTGATGCAAGGCCAAGCGGCCTTGAAAGCCGGCCAGCACCTCACGCCCGCTGCACTGGGCTTGGTCGCTAGCTTGGGATTGCCCGATGTGCGTGTGCACCGCCGCTTGCGCGTGGCTTATTTCTCGACCGGCGATGAAGTGCTCAGCTTGGGCGAAGCCCCCCGCGAAGGTGCGGTGTACGACAGCAACCGCTTCACCGTGTTTGGCCTGCTCACGCGCCTGGGCTGCGAAGTCATTGACATGGGCGTGGTCCGTGACGACCCCGCCCGCTTAGAAGCTGCCTTTACCCAAGCCGCCCGAGAGGCCGACGCCATCATCTCCAGCGGTGGCGTGAGTGTGGGCGAAGCCGACTTCACCAAAGCCATGATGAAAAAACTAGGCGATGTGGCTTTTTGGAAGATTGCCATGCGCCCAGGCCGCCCCATGGCGGTGGGCCGCATTGGTCAATCGGTGTTGTTTGGCTTGCCAGGCAACCCCGTGGCCGTGATGGTGACCTTTCTTGCGTTTGTGCGCCCTGCTCTGTTGCGCATGATGGGCAGCAGCGCGCAACCGACACCCATGTTGCGCGCCAAAGCTTTAGAGCCGCTGCGCAAGAAAGCAGGCCGCACCGAATACCAACGTGGCTTTGTGAGTCGCGCGGCTGACGCAACACTGCAAGTGCGCACCACGGGCAACCAAGGCTCAGGCGTGTTGAGCTCGATGGTGCAAGCCAACGGCCTGATCGTGCTGCATCATGCCCAAGGCCATGTGGCCGTGGGCGACGAAGTGGATGTCATGATGTTTGAGGGCGCGATTTAAGCGTCAAGACTAAGCGCCTACATCCGCATCTTCATGGCGGATCGTGATGGCCCCAGGCACTGACTTACGCGCCAACAAGGTGTACATGGTGGGCACCACAAAGATGGTGAGCAAAGTGCCCAAGCTCATGCCCCCCACAATCACCCAGCCAATTTGCTTGCGACTTTCAGCGCCCGCGCCAGTGGCCAAAGCCAAGGGAATCGCGCCCAGCACCATGGCCCCCGTGGTCATCAAAATTGGGCGCAAGCGCAAGGTGGCCGACTTCGTGACCGCCTCAAATAACTCCATGCCCTCTTCACGCAACTGATTGGCAAACTCCACAATCAAAATGCCGTGTTTGGTGATCAGCCCCACCAAGGTGATCAAGCCAATTTGGCTGAACACGTTTAGAGTGCCGCCACTGAACTGCAGGGCCAGCAATGCTCCCACCATAGACAGCGGCACCGACAGCATGATGACCAGCGGGTCAACAAAACTTTCAAACTGTGCGGCCAGCACCAAGAAGATAAACAACAGCGCCAGCACAAACACAATCACCAACGAGCCCGCTGATTTAACGAATTCACGCGAAGTACCGTTCAGATCGGTGGAGTAGCCAGGCTTGAGCACCTTTTGCGCCGTCTCGTTCATGAAGGTGATGGCCTCGCCCAGCGAATACGTGGGAGCCAAGTTGGCGCTGATTGAAGCACTGCGGCGTTGGCTAAAGTGGTTGAGTTCGCGCGGCACCACCACCTCTTTGGTTTTGACCAAGGCAGACAAAGGGATCATGACATCGCCTTTACCGCGGACAAATACCCGGTCAATATCATCAGGGGTATCACGCCCTGTGGGAGCGGTTTGCACGATCACGTCGTACTGGTCACCTTCGCGCTTGTAGCGGGTCACTTGGCGGCCCCCCATCATGGTTTCCACCGCGCGGGCAATTTGGTCCACGGGCACGCCCATGTCGGCGGCACGCTCGCGGTCGACTTCCATGCTGATTTCGGGCTTGTTCAAACGCAGGTCGGTGTCCACACTCACAATGCCTGGGTTTTTGGCAATTTCTTCTTGAAAACTGCGCACCACTTGCGCCAAGTTTTGGTAGCTGTCCGACGTCAAAATAACAAAGTTCAATGGGCGCTCACGAAACGGCTGTCCAAGCGACGGCGGGGTGATGGGAAATGCGGTCACCCCTGGCAAGCCCGCCACCGCGGGCGTCATCTCACGCGCGATTTCCAAGGTGCTTTTGGTCCGATCTTCCCAAGGCTTGGCACGGTAAAACACGTTGCCTTGGGCCACAGTGGGGTTGCCCACCACGGTGAAGATGCGGTCAAACTCGGTGTATTTATCGGCCATTTTCTCAATCGCCAAGGTGTAGCGCGTGGTGTAATCCATGGTCGCGCCATCGGGTCCGTTGATCACGGTCAAGATCACGCCACGGTCTTCCAAAGGCGCCAATTCGCTTTTGGTACTTTTGAGCAATGCCCACGTACCAACACCTGCCAAAACCATCACAGCCACGACCAGCCAACGGCGGGACATCTCTCGGCCAAACACCAAACTGCTCGACAAAGTCCATTTCAGCACCCGCCCATAGGCGTTGGCCAAGCGTTGAAGTTGGTTCTCCATGGTGCGGTCAAACCAGCTGGGGTTGTGGTTGCGTTTGAGCATGATGGAACACATCATGGGCGTGAGCGTCAACGCCACAAAGCCCGACACCACCACCGACCCCGCCAAAGCCAACGCAAATTCAGTGAACAGCTTGCCCGTGCGCCCTGGGGTGAAGGCCAAAGGCGCATACACCGCTGCCAAAGTCATGGTCATGGCCACCACCGCAAAGCCCACTTCCTTGGCGCCTTTGATGGCGGCGTGAAAAGGCGACATGCCCTCTTCAATGTGGCGGTAAATATTCTCCAGCACCACGATGGCGTCGTCCACCACCAAGCCAATGGCGAGCACCAGGGCCAACATGGTGAGCGTGTTCACCGTGAAGCCAAACATGGCCATCAGCGCAAACGTCCCAATCAAACACACGGGAATCGTCACCAGCGGGATGATGGAGGCGCGCAAGGTGCGCAAAAACACAAAAATCACCAGGGCCACCAAGATAGCCGCTTCCACAATGGTTTGGTACACGGCTTTGATGGACCGGTCGATGAACACAGAGTTGTCGTTGGCGACTTCAATTTCCACACCCTGTGGCAAGTTTTCTTTGATTTTCGGAATCATCGCCCGCACAGCCGCACTGAGGTCTAGCGGGTTGGCAGTCGCATTGCGGATCACGCCCAGCGTAATGGCATCTTTGCCATTCAATCGTGTCGCGGTGCGTTCGGCTTGTGGTCCTTGTTCGACACGAGCCACATCGCTCATGCGGACCGCGATACCGTTGACCGACTTGATCACCACGTTGCCAAACTCTCGCGGTGTTTGCAAATCGGTCGACGCGGTGACGTTGAATTCACGCAGTTTGCTTTCGATGCGGCCCGCAGGGACCTCCACATTGGAGCGACGCAGGGCCTCTTCCACGTCTTGTGTGGTGAGCTTGTAGGCGGCCAAGCGGTCGGGGTCCAGCCAAATGCGCATGGCGTATTTGCGCTCGCCATACACCCGCACATCCGACGCGCCAGGCGCAGTTTGCAGCATGGGCTTGGCAATGCGGTTGGCGTAATCGGTGAGCTGCAGCACATTCAAGGTGTCAGCCGTGAAGGACAACCAAATCACGGGGAAAGCATCCGCCTCCACCTTGGCAATCACTGGTTCATCGATACCTTGCGGCAGTTTTTGGCGGACGCGACTCACTTTGTCGCGGACATCCGCAGCCGCCGAGTCGGCGTCGCGGGACAGCACAAAGTTGACCGTGATTTGGCTTTGCTCTTGACGGCTGATCGAGGTGATCACGTCCACGCCTTCAATGCCCGACAAAGAGTCTTCCAACACCTTGGTCACTTGGGACTCCACCACCGCGCTAGAAGCGCCGGTGTACTTGGTCTCGACCGTCACCACCGGGTTGTCAATCTTGGGGTACTCACGCACGTTCAAGCGGGTGAAGGACACCACCCCCACCAACACAATGAGCAAGGACAAGACGGTGGCAAACACCGGACGACGAATGGAGATCTCAGGCAATTGCATGTGGGCTCTTTGCTTTGGGGTTAGCGGCTAGCGGCGGACGATGCCCCAGAGGCGGCTGCCGATGCCGCATTGGCAGCACCCCGTCCGAGCTCGACCACCCTGAGGGGCGAGCCATCTTTTTGCAGGCGTTGCTGGCCGGCCACCACAATGGTGTCACCCTCCATCAAGCCGTCGGTGATTTCAACTTGACCACCGCGGCGCATGCCAAGTTTGACCTCGACACGCTGAGACACAAACTTGGTGCCAGGCGGCACAACAGGCGCATTGGCAGCACCACTCGCCGCACTGGCCGCAGGCGCAGGCAACTCACTGGGCGGGATGGCCTTGATGACAAACTGCTTGCCCCCCTGGGGCACGATGGCCTCCTCGGGCACCACCAAAGCATTGGGCTTGATGGCAAACACCGCCGTCACGCGTGCAAACATGCCAGGGCGCAAGGGGCCCGTTTGATCTGCGCCCGTGCTCGTGAGGCTGCGGTCAAAGATGTTCGGCGGGCAACCCAAACTTTGAGGCGAAGGCAAGGCCACGCCACGGCTGATGGACTCAGGTTTTTTAGCGGGGGGCGA
>JAVLFR010000176.1:0-26207 GCA_046052785.1 Limnohabitans sp.
ACCACCGAGATCTACACTTATGCGATCGTCGGCAGCGTCAGATGTGTATAAGAGACAGCTATGATTTCTGGTGTTCCAGCATGAAGCAGCGACGCCCACCCGCCGCGTCCAGCGAGCTCAGCCAAAACACACACAAGGCACAATCACAACCTATGAGTGAATCCAAAACCTTGCTGCTGGTCGACGGCTCCAGCTACCTTTACCGCGCTTTCCATGCCATGCCAGATCTGCGCGCTGTGCCAGGCGACCCCACGAGCGCCGCCACAGGCGCTATTCGCGGCATGATCAACATGATGCAGGCCCTTCGCAAAGAAGTGCCCACCCAGTTGGCCGCTTGTGTGTTTGACGCCAAAGGCCCCACTTTCCGAGACGAGATGTACCCCGCGTACAAAGCCAATCGCTCGCCCATGCCCGACGACTTGCGCACCCAAATTGAGCCCATTCACGCGATGGTGCGTATGTTGGGTTGGACGGTGCTCGATGTGCCAGGCGTGGAGGCCGACGACGTGATTGCCACCTTGGCCGTGACCGCTGCCAAACAAGGCGTGACGGTCGTGGTGTCGAGTGGTGACAAAGATTTGAGCCAGTTGGTGAATGAGCACATCACCATCATGGACACCATGAACGGCAAAAAGCGCGATGTGGCTGGCGTGACCGCCGAGTTTGGTGTGCCGCCCTCACTGATGATCGACTACCAAACCTTGGTGGGCGACACGGTAGACAACGTGCCTGGCGTGGCCAAAGTGGGCCCCAAGACCGCGGCTAAGTGGCTGATGGAATACGGCTCGCTTGACAACTTGCTGCAACACGCTGCCGACATCAAAGGTGTGGCGGGTGAGAACTTGCGTCAAGCGGTGGATTGGCTGCCCACAGGCCGCCAGCTGGTGACCATGAAAACCGATTGCGATCTGTCTGCCTACGTGCCAAGCTTGCCCGCCCTCGATGCGTTGCACTTGGCCGAGCCCGACAAGCCTGCACTCAAAACCTTTTACGACACCTATGGCTTCAAAGGTTTGGCCCGCGCCATCAGCGAAGGCAGTGATGCCAGTGGCGCCTACGAAGCTAAGCCTAAGTTTGAACCTAACCCGAGCTTGTTTGACGAGCCTGAGCCCTCGGTCTCTAGCGTAACCGACAAGCATTACGACTGCGTGCTGGACTGGGCCATGTTTGACACCTGGCTGGACAAGTTGCAAGCTGCCGAGCTGGTGGCGTTTGACACCGAAACCACTTCACTCGACGCCATGCGCGCCGAGATTGTGGGTCTGAGCTTTTCGGTCACACCTGGCGAGGCCTGCTACATCCCGCTGGCGCACAGCTATGGCGATGCACCCATGCAGCTGCCTATGAATGAAGTGCTGGCCAAGCTCAAACCTTGGTTTGAAAACCCAGTCATTCAGAAGTTGGGCCAACACATCAAATACGACCGCCACGTCATGGCCAACCACGGCATTGAGGTGAAGGGCTACGCGCACGACACCATGCTGCAAAGCTATGTGCTGGAAGTGCACAAGCCCCACGGCCTCGCTAGCTTGGCCGAGCGCCATTTGGGCCGCAAAGGGTTGAACTACGAAGACCTGTGCGGCAAAGGCGCGCATCAAATTTCGTTCTCGCAAGTCGACGTGACGCGTGCTACCGAATATTCGTGCGAAGACTCCGACATGACGCTGGACGTGCATCACGTGCTGTGGCCGCGCTTGCAAGCTGACGACAAACTGCGCTTTATCTACGACCTCGAAATTCAAAGCAGCGAAGCGCTGTACCGCATCGAGCGCAACGGCGTGTTAATTGATGCGCCCACACTGGCTGCACAAAGCCACGCGCTGGGCCAACGCATCGTGCAGTTAGAAAACGAGTCATATGAAATTGCAGGCCAGCCGTTTAACTTGGCCAGCCCTAAGCAACTGGGAGAAATCTTCTTTGACAAACTGGGCTTGCCCGTCATCAAAAAAACCGCCACCGGCGCACGCAGCACCGACGAAGAAGTTCTGGAGAAATTGGCCGAAGACTACCCACTGCCCGCCAAAATTTTGGAGCATCGGAGTTTGAGCAAACTCAAAGGCACCTACACCGACAAGCTGGCACAAATGGCTGTGCCGCGCACAGGCCGCGTGCACACACACTACGCGCAAGCTGTGGCCGTGACGGGTCGCTTGTCGAGTAATGAGCCTAACTTGCAGAACATTCCTATTCGCACCGCAGAGGGGCGCAAAGTGCGCGAAGCATTTGTGGCCCCTGCGGGCTGCGTGATAGCCAGTGCCGACTACAGCCAGATCGAGCTGCGCATCATGGCGCACATCAGTGGTGACGAGGCTTTGGTCAAAGCCTTTCACGATGGCTTAGACGTGCACCGCGCCACCGCCGCCGAAGTATTTGGCGTGGGTGTGGATGCGGTCAGCACCGAGCAGCGCCGCTATGCCAAGGTGATTAACTTTGGCCTCATCTACGGCATGAGTGCGTTTGGTTTGGCCAAAGCGCTGGGCATCGACAACGGTGCGGCCAAAAACTACATCACCCGCTACTTTGAACGCTTCGCAGGCGTTAAGCGCTACATGGACGACACACGCGAACAAGCCAAAGCACAAGGCTATGTAGAGACCGTGTTTGGACGCCGCTTGTACTTGCCCGAAATCAACAGCCCCAACGGCCCACGCCGCGCAGGCGCAGAGCGTGCCGCCATCAACGCGCCCATGCAAGGCACAGCCGCCGACCTCATCAAGATGAGCATGGTGGCCGTGCAAAAAGCCATTGACGCGCAACAACGCCAAACCAAAGTCATCATGCAAGTGCACGATGAACTGGTGTTTGAAGTGCCCGAGTCAGAAGTGGCATGGGTCCGCACCGAAGTGCCTCGCCTGATGGCAGAAGTGGCGCAGCTGAAAGTGCCTTTATTGGCTGAGGTGGGGATGGGGTTGAATTGGGATGAAGCGCATTGAACTTCTAGAGTCGTCAGCTCTTATCCATCGATTTATCCTGCCATACCACCTGACTGGCCAACTTGATAAAACGCTCTTGCTCGGCCGCACTCAAGGGCTGAAGAATGTCAGCTTGCAGCGCATGCACGATGGGCTGCAGGGTCAAATAAATTTTGTTGCCCTTGGCTGTGAGCGAGAGCTCGCGTGCGCGGCGGTCTTGCTCGCACACCACGCGGCGCACCCAGCCCTTGGTGTCTAGGCGCTCAATCACGCCGCCAATGGTGGCGCGGTCGTAGCCAATGATTTCGGCCACGGTGGCTTGGTCCACGTGCGGGTTGTTGGCGATGGCGTCTAGCGCGGCGTATTGCACCGAGGTCAGGTCGAAGCCTGCCGCTTGGGTGCGCTGCGCAAAGATTTGGGTGGATTGCTGGTGCAGGCGGCGAATCAAATGCCCCGCCATGTCTTGTATTGTCATGCCTGTGCCTCCGTAGAAATACCCATATGGTAATCATACATACCATCTTGACGACTATTAGTAAGTGTAGTTATCATTTGTCTATGCCCAGAGTTAGGCACTATTTCAATTTCGGAGACAAGACATGCAGTTCTACAAAGACGGATTTCGCGGTGGCAGCCCAGACATCAAACCCGCAGCACCCAACCGCCGCAACCGTGGCATCAACGAACCCTTGCCCGAAAAAGTCGATGTGTTGATTTCGGGCACAGGCCCAGCAGGGCTTTGCTTGGCTGCGCAGTTGGCGCAGTTTCCAGAAATTGAGGTGATGATCACCGAGCGTATGCCCAGCAACATCATCAAGGGCAAGGCCGATGGCATCAACACGCGCACGATGGAAATGTTCCAAGCGTTTGGTTTTGCTGACAAGGTCAAACGCGAAACGTATTGGGTGAACCAAACCGCGTTTTGGATGCCCGATCCGAAAAACCCAGAGCACATCCACCGCGTGGGCCGTGTGCAAGACGTGGCCGACGACAGCTCTGAGATGCCACACATCTTGATCAACCAAGCGCGCTTGCACGAGTTGTTTTTAGAGGTGATGAAAAACTCTCCCTCACGCCTAGAACCCGACTACAGCTGGGAAGTGGTGGGCCTGACCATCGACGAGACCACCGACGACTACCCCGTGACCGTGACCCTGCGCGATGCCAGTGGCCTGAACTGGGGTGCCACGCGCACCGTGCGTGCCAACTATGTGGTCGGTTGCGATGGTGCACACTCTGCCGTGCGTAAGGCAATAGGCAGGGAGTTGCAGGGTGATGCCGCGAACCAAGCTTGGGGTGTGATGGACATCCTGGCCAACACAGATTTTCCCGATGTGCGCCAAAAGTGCTTGATCTCTTCAGCCAGCGAGGGCAACTTATTGATTTTGCCCCGTGAAGGCGGCTATGTGTTTCGCATGTATGTCGCGCTCGACAAGCTTCGCCCCGACGAAAAAGCCGCACACCGCAAGTTCACCCAAGATGACATGATTGCGGCAGCCAATCGCATCATCCACCCTTATTCGATGGATGTGAAAGAAGTGGTGTGGTGGTCGATTTATGACATTGGACACAGCATCACCGACCGTTTTGACGATGTGCCCGAGGGTGTGGACCGAGATCCGCGCGTGTTTATTGCAGGCGACGCATGCCACACCCATTCGCCTAAAGCAGGGCAGGGTATGAACGTATCGATGCAAGACACTTTTAATCTTGGCTGGAAGCTGGTGCATGTGCTGCAAGGCCGCGCCAACCCTAGCTTGCTGCGCAGCTACACCCAAGAGCGTTTGACCGAAGCCAAGCGTTTGGTCGAGACTGACCACAAATGGTCGCGCGTCATGTCGGCGCCGACCACGCAAGCAGAGCGCGATGGCACCCAAGAGCCACGCATCATTCGCCAGTTCAAAGACAACTTAGAGTTCACAGGCGGCACAGCGGTGAAGTACGACACCTCGTATTTGTTTGCCACCAGCGCACACCAAGCCCTGGCCACAGGCGAAGAGATTGGCCGTCGTTTCCACTCAGCCCCCGTGGTGCGTGTGTCAGACGCCAAGCAAATGCAACTGGGCCATGTGGCACAGGCCGATGCCCGCTGGCGCATATATGCGTTTGCTTCGAAGGCCGATAGCTCTAGCGCAGGCTCGACCATTCACAAGCTGTCGGATTGGTTGGAAACAAACCCTCATTCACCCATCGTGAAGCACACACGCAAGGGTGAAGACATTGATGCGGTGATTGACTACCGCGCTGTGTTCCAACAAACCTTCGATCAACTCGCTTACGAACACATGCCCTCGTTGCTCAAACCCAAAACTGGCAAGCTGGGTTTGCAAGATCACGCCAAAGTTTTTTGTGTGGACCACAAGGGTGTTGGCGATATTTTTGACATGCGCGGCATCCACCGTGACAAGGGCTGCTTGGTGGTGGTGCGTCCCGACCAGTATGTGGCGCATGTGTTGCCAGTCGATGGCTATGACGAACTCGCTGCATTTTTTGCGGGCGTGCTTCGTTAGTCAGTTGGCAGTTGTGTAAATTTTTTGCAACAAACGCATCAATGTTTTTTGTTCTGCAGCGCTAAGTCGATGTGCTGCGCGCGTGTCTGACTCAAGGGCTGCAACTTCGGCTTGTTGCATGAGTTCTCGGCCTTTGTTTGTCAGTGTCAAACCCATGGCCCTGCCATCGGTGGGGTGGGGTGTGCGCTCGATCAACTCGCGTTTTTCAAATGTTTTTAAAAAGCCCACCATATTGGGGGGCAAGATATTAAGGGCGTTGCACAGCTCGCGGGCGGTGATGTCTGGGTTGTGCCCAATCAATGACAACACCGAAAAATCGACAGGCCGCAAATCAAATTCAACCATGCGCTCTATAAAGCGGCTGATGATGGTCAAGGAGGCGCGACGGGTGTTGTAGCCGAGTAGGGTTTCGAGATAACGGGTGTCTATTTTTTCGGTCATGCTGGCTTGAATTGTGCGCGAATAATGTTCACGCGCATGTCAAACTCAGGCAGCACCCATGCACGCAAGGCAGTAGCAGGTGCTTGCCAACGTGCCGCATCGGTGGGCTGAGCGGCCTCAATGCGCGTCCAGCTCCAAGCCAAGAGCGCAAGGGTGACCAAACGCAGATAGTCGCCTGCAATCCAATTCAAAGTCACGCTGCCGTCTGCGCGTGTGTGCACGTGGGTGGCTGCTTGGGTGATGTCGCGCAATTGTTTAAAAAGCGTAAGTACATGGGCCTCGTGTGGTGTGCTTTCATTCAAGCCAGCGGATAGTTCATTCAGCATGGCGTTAACAGCTGCACCGCCATCACCCAACACTTTGCGCATCAACAAATCGATGGCTTGAATCTCGTTGGTGCCCTCGTAAATCATGGCAATGCGGGCATCGCGCACGTTTTGCTCAATGCCCCATTCGCTCACATAGCCGTGGCCGCCAAAGACTTGCAAGCAGTCGCTGGCGCCGTGAAAGCCTTGCTCGGTGCAAGCCGCTTTCAGGATAGGTGTAATCAGCGCACACCAACGCTGAGCTGATTCGCGCTGTGCTGCATCGGGATGATGCTTGGCGATATCCAGTGCCAGACCGGTTTGATAAGCCAGCACACGTGAGCCGTCAATCCACGCACGCTGTATGTCCAAGATGCGACGCATAGCAGGGTGTTCAATGATGAAGTCGGTGGGCTCGCCTTTCACGCCTGCAGGTTTGGGTGCGCGCATTTGGCGTCGCTCATGCGCATAGGCATTGGCTTTTTGCCAAGCGGCATCCAGCAGGCCAACGCCTTGCAAAGCCACGTGCAGGCGTGCAGCATTCATCATCACAAACATGGCGTTGAGCCCTTTGCCCACTTCGCCCACCAACCAGCCTTTGGCTTCGTCAAAACGCATTACACAGGTAGGACTGGCGTGGATGCCCATTTTTTCTTCAATGCGTTCACAGTGCACGGCACTGCGTGCGCCATCTGCATAAAACTTGGGCACCAAGAACAACGACAAACCTTTGGGGCCTGCTGGCGCATCGGGCAAGCGAGCCAACACCAAGTGCACGATGTTGTCGGTCAAGTCGTGTTCGCCACCTGAGATAAAAATTTTGGTGCCGCTGATTTCATAGCTGCCGTCTGCTTGCGGTACCGCTTTGGTACGGGCCAAGCCTAAGTCACTGCCTGCATGGGGCTCGGTCAAGCACATCGTAGCCAGCCATTCGCCGGTCCCTACTTTGTTGAGGTATTGCACTTTGAGCGCGTCACTCGCGTGGTGCTTGATGCACTCGTAGGCACCGTGCAATAGGCCAGGGGCCATGGTCCAGCCATGGTTGGCGGCAGAAAGCCACTCGTACAACACGCTCTCGAGCACGGCAGGCAGGCCTTGGCCGCCATCTTCGGTCGCGGTGCACAAAGAGGCCCAGCCCGATTGCCAAAACGCTTGGTACGCATCTTTGAAACCAGGTGGCATGGTCACATGCCCTTGGTTGAATTGGGCGCCCACTTCATCGCCCACGCGATTGAGTGGGGCGATTTCGTTGGCCACAAATTTGCCAGCTTCTTCGAGCACTTGGTTGATCAAGTCGGCATCGACTTCTTGGAACGCAGGCAATTCAGCAATGCGTTGGGGCACATGAATTACCTTCTCCAAAATGAATTGGATATCTTCAAGACGGGGTTGGTAGTTCATGTGCGTGCCTGAGCGTTCGATCAGGATTCAGCCGTGAAGCCAATGCGTTTGACGAGGGGACCCCACACGTCGAATTGCTTCTTCATGTCGCGAACCATATCCTCAGGCGAGCCACCCACGGGAACCAAGCCAGCCAGTGCCAAGCTGTCAATGACCACCTTGTCTTTCAAGGCGGCGTTGATGGCGGCATTGGCAGCGGCCACGGCATTGGCAGGGGTTTTCGCAGGGGCGTAGAAGCCGAACCATTCTTCAATCACCAAGTCTGGGAAGCCTTGTTCTGCAAAGGTCGGCACTTCGGGCAAGAAGGGTGAGCGCTTGGCGCCAGAGGTGGCGAGCACGCGCAGCTTGCCAGCTTTGTGGTTGGCCAAAAAGTCGCCGTGTGGGGTGACCATGGAGGCCAATTGACCGCCGATGACATCGGTGACGCCAGGCACAGAACCGCGATAGGGGATGTGCTTGAGTTCCACACCTGTGTTCATGCTCAACAGTGCGCCCAAGAAGTGCGGTGTAGAGCCTGCGGCTGGCGAACCATAGCTCGCATCGTTTGGATTGGCTTTGGCCCAAGCCAAAAAGTCTTTCACGTTTTTCACCGAGGCGGGCACCATGGGGCCAACCGCTAAACCGTGTGTCAGTAAGGAGGCCATGGCCACGGGCACGAAGTCTTTGAAGGGGTCGTAGCTGAGTTTGGCGTAAATGTGTGGGTAGATCGCCATCATCGAGTAAGGCGTGAGCAACAAAGTTCCGCCATCAGCGGGCGCAATCTTGACCGCTTCCACAGCGATGCGGCCAGCGGCACCGGTTTTGTTTTCTACCACGCCAGCGTTTTTGCTGTAGATGCCATTGCCCAGTTTGTCACCGATACGGCGGCTGGTCACGTCAGCGGTCCCACCGGCGGGAAAGCCGTTGATGATTTTGATTTGTTCCAAAGGCAGTGCGCCGCTCTGTGCAAACGCACTGAAAGGCGCAAAGGCTGCCATCGCGACGGGTGTGAGGGCGGTTTGGATAAATTGACGACGGTTACTCATGGTTTGTCTCCTAGCTTGGGTTATGGTGAGTTGAGTGAGGGGGAAATTATTTAGCGCGGTGCCATGCGCAAAGCACCATCGAGGCGAATGACTTCGCCGTTGAGGTGGTTATTGCTCACGATATGGCAAGCGAGCTGGGCAAACTCTTCGGGTTTACCCAAGCGTGAAGGGAAGGGGATGGAGGCAGCCAATGACTGCTGAACTGCTTCAGGCAGGGTCTTCATCAAGGGGGTGGCAAACAAGCCGGGGGCGATCGTGCACACACGAATGCCGTGCAGTGCGAGGTCGCGCGCCATGGGCAAGGTCATGCTGACCAAGCCGCCTTTCGATGCGCTGTAGGCTTGTTGGCCCACTTGTCCGTCGTAGGCTGCGACCGAGGCGGTGAACATCATGACACCGCGTTGGCCGTCTTCACCCGCAGATAGCTTGGCACACTCAGCGGCAAACAAACGGCTGATGTTGTAAGCCCCGATGAGGTTGACATTGACCACGCGTGCAAAGTCTTCCAGTGGGGCAGGAAGGCCATCTTTCCCCACAATACGTTTGGCAGAGCCAATCCCTGCAATGTTCATCAAAATGCGTGCAGGGCCGTGTGCGGCGGTGGCTTTGGCCAGTGCAGCTTGAACGCTGTCGGTGTGGGTGATGTCGCATTGGCAGGCAATGCCGCCAATGTCTGATGCGACTTGTTCTGCCAGCGCTAGGTTGATATCCAACACCGCCACTTTGGCGCCGAGGCGCGCCAATTCGCGAGCGGTGGCTTCGCCTAGGCCAGATGCGCCACCGGTGACTAAAACTGCTTGTCCTTGAATATCCATGTCTGTAGACCTTTTATTGCGGCAGCAAGATGTGCGCGGCTGTGCCTTCGTGCAGGGCTTGCACCAGGGCATCGCGGTGTTTGAGTACGGCGCGTTGATTGATGGAGCCTTTGTCAGTCACTTCGCCTTTGTCGATCGAGGCAGGCTCGCTCAGCAAAAGCGCGCGCGCAATGCGCGAGGCGCTGCCTGTAGAGGTTTGGGCCAAGTGATTGAGCACACCTTGAAAGTGCGCCACCACGGGAGCACTGGCTAACACATTGGCCATGCTGGCGTCTGCGGCTAAACCGCTTAAGCCACGAACGGCGGCGGTGGGGAAAATCATGGCGCCCACCTCTTTGCGATTCAAACCTGTAACGACCACGTCTTGGATATAAGGGGCGCCTGCACCAATGACCTTGGCACGCAAGGGTCCCACGCTCACAAAAGTGCCTGTGGCGAGTTTGAAGTCTTCGGCAATGCGGCCATCAAACTTCAGCCCTTGGTGGACATCGGCTTCATCAATCCATTTCACCGCATCGCCGGTGCAAAAAAAGCCTTCTTCGTCAAAGTGCTCACGTGTTTCTTCGGGGGCACGCCAGTAACCGGGGGTGATGTTGGGGCCTTTGTAGCGAATTTCAATTTTGTCGCCGTCGGGAATGAGTTTGATTTCTAAGCCAGGTGTAGGCACACCGAGGTCGGCGGTTTTGACATGCGGGCTGGTAACAAACAAGGCAAAGGGACCAGACTCGGTCATTCCCAAGCCCGTCGTCATGGGAATGCGTTCACCTACTTCACGTTCTTGACTCGCATAGAGGCTGTCCCAAACGGTTTGAGCCATCGCAGCCCCTGCATAGAAAAACATCCCCACGCGACTGAGCAAGTTTTTGCGCAGTGCATCGTCGGTTTGCATGGCGTGGGCAATGGCTTCAAACCCCGTGGGTACATTGAAGTACACAGTGGGTGCAATTTCGCGCAGGTTGCGCAATGTTTCATGTATCAATGCGGGTGTGGGTTTGCCATCGTCGATGTAGAGCGTGCCTCCGTTGTAGATGACCATGCCAAAGTTGTGGTTGCCACCAAAAGTGTGGTTCCATGGCAGCCAGTCGATCAGTACAGGAGGTTGTTCGGTCAACAAAGGCATGGACTGACACATTTGTTGCTGATTGGCACACCACATGCGGTTGGTGTTCATCACGGCCTTGGGCATTTTGGTGGAGCCCGAGGTGAATAAAAATTTCGCGATGGTGTCGGGACCCGTGGCGTTCATGGCCGCATCGACCGCAGGTGTGATGGGGGTGGTCAGTAAGTCTGCAAACGAGGTATTTGTGTGGTCTTCTACGGTGCCGTGGGTCAGCACCACTTCCACATCATGACCGACTGCGTTTTGAATGGCTTTGCCATAACGCGCTGCATCGGCTGCAAAAACCAAGCCTGGTGTCAGCGTGCTTAAGATGTGGCGAAGTTTGTCGTAGTCTTGGCTGATGGTGGAGTAAGCAGGTGAAGCCGGGCAATACGGCACACCGGCCACCAGGCAACCCAAGGCCATCAAGGCGTGCTCAAGGTCGTTTTCAGACAAGATCACCACGGGTCGATCAGCATTGAGGCCGCGGTTGATCAAGCCCTGTGCAATGTGTCGCGCCGACTCCAATGCGTCAGCGAAGCTGATGTGCTGCCAATCGCCGGATGTGCCATCAGCGTTCTTTGCGCGCCGAGCAAACAAAGTTTGCGTTGGTTTTTCCTTGGCCCAGTGCACCAAGCGGTCAGTCATGCGCTCGGCATAAACGCCGAGCGCTTGGTCAGACACCATATAGCGCACGTTGTTTTGGCCTTCGCGTATCTTCACACGTGTGACGCCAAACTTCATGTCACGAAATTTCACTGCTGTCATGGGGTGTCTCCTGATGCGGTTGACATCAGCTCTTTTGAACCTTGGCTGCACGACCTTCTAAAAAGTCTCGTACACGTTGCTTGGCTTCTGGGGCCGCTTGTGCAATGGCAGACATCATGGACTCGGTGATAAAGCCTTGATCAGCAGGTTGCTCGGCAATACGTGGCAACACATTCATCAAGGCGTAATTGGTGAGTGGCGCATTGCTGCTGATGCGTTTTGCCAGCTCCAACGCTTTGTCAAACGATGTGCCAGTGGGCACCAGGTATTGCGCTAAGCCCACGCGTTCGCCGTCGACTGCGTTGTAGACCCGGCCGGTCATCATCATGTCGGTCATGCGAGCTACGCCAATCAGTCGGGGAATGCGTACGGAACCTCCGCCACCCACAAAAATACCTCGCGTCCCCTCAGGCAGCGCGAAAAAGGTGCTTTCGTCCGCCACCCGAATGTGACAAGCGCTGGCCAGCTCTAAGCCACCGCCCACGACGGCGCCATGCAAGGCTGCCACAACGGGTACCGGGCCGTATTGCAAGCGTTCAAGAGCGTTGTGCCAAGAGCGTGAATGGTGCATGCCTTGACCCGCGTCGCGTTCTTTCAAATCGCTCAAATCTAGGCCCGCGCAAAAGTGCTCACCCTCGCCTGCGATGACGGCGGCTTTGGTGTTGTCGGGCAGATTTTCAAAGATGTGACGCAACGAGGCTATCAAAGCATCGTTCAAAGCATTGCGCTTGGTGGGACGAGTTAAACGGATGACTGCGATGTCGCCGCGCATTTCAAAGTGGATGTCTGAATTTTGGTTCATGGTCGGGTTTGCTCGCAGTTGCATTTGATTTAGAAATGAATTATGGTTATGTAAGATAACTAAATAATTGGGACTTACCCTAAATTTGTTGCAAAATAAAAATTACTCTGGAGCTTGACTATGGATTACAAAAATCTCATTGCCATTGATATTCACACCCACGCTGAGGTGAGTTGTCGCAACCCGTTTGACAACTATGGCGAGGAGTACGACCGCGCTGCCGATAAGTACTTTGGCTCTAGCAGACGTCCCACCATTGACGAAACTGTTGCGTATTACCGCGAACACAAAATGGGCTTGGTCATGTTCACGGTAGACAGTGAGTCACAGACAGGGCGTCGCCGTATTTCGAACGAAGAAATTGCAGATGCTGCGAATAAAAACAGCGACATGATGGTGGCTTTTGCCAGCATCGATCCACACAAAGGCAAGATGGGCGCGCGTGAAGCCGAGCGCTTGATCAAAGAAAATGGCATCAAGGGGTTTAAGTTTCACCCGACTGTGCAGGGCTATCACCCCTACGACAAGATGGCTTGGCCCATCTACGAAGTGATCAACGAATACAAATTGCCCGCGATCTTTCACACCGGTCACAGCGGCATCGGCAGCGGCATGCGTTGCGGCGGTGGCTTGCGCTTGGCCTACAGCAACCCGATGCACTTGGACGATGTGGCCATCGATTGGCCCGATATGCAAATCGTCATGGCACACCCAAGTTTTCCTTGGCAAGACGAGGCCTTGAGTGTGGCGACCCACAAACCCAATGTATGGATTGACTTGTCTGGTTGGAGCCCCAAGTACTTTCCGAAGCAGCTCATTCAATACGCCAACACCTTGCTGAAAGACCGCGTGCTGTTTGGCAGTGACTATCCGCTGATCACGCCCGAGCGCTGGATGAAAGACTTTGAGCTTGCAGGCTTCAAGCCTGAGGTGATGCCCGGCATTTTGAAAGACAACGCGGTGCGTTTGTTGGGTTTGGATAAAACAGCTTGAACTTCAGCAGTCTTCGCGCTTGATCTCTTATGCTGCCAACGAGCCAGGCGCGTGATAATTAGCTCATGACCTTGATTTCAATTCTTGTTGGCACCCTCATTGCTGGTGTGGGCAGTGTGTGGCTGGCTGCCTTGTTGGCGTATGCATTGCTGTCGCGTTTTACCCAACATTTACTCAGCTTGGCTGCGGGCGCTTTGCTGGCCACCGCTTTCACCCGTTTATTGCCTGAGGCGTTCGAGTTGTCTCTCGAATCAGGGGTGTCCGCACAGGCCTTGTTTGCCGTGCTTTTGGTCGGCTTGGTATTTTTCTTTTTGCTCGACAAGGCGGAACTTTGGCATCACGGTCATGAGCACGGACATGACCACGCAGCAGCGCATCGGGCGCACGACCATGACGAGCATCATCATCACGGTCACAGCCATTCCCACCACAGCGGTGGTTGGGCGGTGCTGTTGGGCGACAGCGTGCACGCGTTTGGCGATGGCATTTTGATTGCTGCGGCCTTCGTGGCTGACCCTCGTTTGGGCGTCGCAGCAGCGCTGGCAGTGATGGCGCATGAGGTGCCGCACCATGTGGGCGATTTGGTGGTGCTGCGCCAATCCCTAAACGACGCGCGAGCTGCCTTGTTTCGGTTAAGCCTCGCGGGAGGGGTGACCGCCATCGGTGGCGTGGTGGGCTACTTGTTGGTCGGCGCGATGCACGAGTATTTGCCGTTCTTTTTAGTGGTGGCCGCCAGCAGTTTTATTTACGTGGCGCTGGCTGACCTGATTCCACAACTGCAAAAACGTCTCTCTCCGCGCGAGACTGCGTCGCAAGTGGCTTGGCTATTTGCAGGCATTGCGCTGGTCGCCCTATTGGGCGAGTGGGCGCACCACTAGGCTTCAGTTTTTTCGCAGGGCAAGCCAGGGGTGTTACACCATTCGCTCCAGCTGCCTGCATAAAGCGCCGACTTGCCTAAGCCTGCTACTTCCATAGCCAGCAGATTGGGGACTGCGCTGACCCCACTGCCACAGTGGTGCACCACGGTGTCTGGTTTCGCGTCACCAAGCAAGGCAGCAAACTCAGCACGCAGGATGTCTGCACTTTTGAAAAAGCCATCGGCATTGAGGTTGGCGTTGAACGGCCGATTCAGTGCACCGGGAATATGGCCCGCCACAGGATCAAAGGGTTCAACTTCTCCACGGTAGCGCGGCGCACTTCTTGCGTCGATGAGGGTTTGTGTGCGGTCACCCAAATTCGCAGCCACCGTGGCCGTGTCTATTAAATTCAGAAGTGGCTCATGTAGCGCAAAGTTACCTGATCTGTGCTCGGCACCTTTGGGGTCATTGGCCTCTCCTGAAGCAACAGCACCTCCCTCAGCCACCCAAGCTTGAAAACCACCATCCAACGCAGCCACAGCATCATGGCCACACCACTTGAGCATCCACCACAAGCGGCCACAGTAGTTCATGCCCTGGCGGTCGTACACCACCACTTGGGTGTCGTTGTTGATGCCCATGCTTTGCAACCAAGCGGCAAATAGCTCACGTTTGGGCAACGGATGACGACCGCCGTTCACGCGCGAGGTGGCATCGTGTGTCGCCAAGTGTCGGTCTAAGTCAGCGTGCCGCGCGCCCGCAATGTGTTGGTCGACATAGTGCGCATGGCCTGCGCTGGGGTTCGTTAAATCGAAAGAGCAGTCAAACACAACCAAGGCAGTCGCTTTGGCTTGCAAGGCTTTGAGTTGAGCAACAGAAATAAGTGTGGTGAACATCGTGGTTTCCTTTGAGGTTGTGCTGCCAAGTTGGGTGTTAATGATCTTCAGCTGGTGCATTGGGTGCAGCGCGAGCGCGCAATAAGGTGGCAGTCATGCCGCTGACCACAATCAAGCCCATACCTGCCCAGCCGATAAGGGGAATGTCATCGCCAAACAGCAGCAAACTGTAGAGTGCGGCAAACACAATGCCTGAATATTGCAAGTTGGCCACCACCAAGGTGGCGCCCTGGCTGTAGGCCCGCGTCATGCACAACTGACCGAGTGAGGCAAAGACACCCACAGGCAAAAGCCACACGGCATATTGCCAATTCCATTCAGACACGCCAGCAAAGCCCATGCCGATGGCGCCTGCCAACGCCGTGCCTATCGCAAAGTAAAGCACGGTGCGTGTTTCGGGTTCGCCGATGCGGCCCAGCGCCATCACTTGCATATAGGCAAAGGCCGAGGCAAACCCAGATAGCAAACCGATCAGTCCAGCAAAGATTTGGTTTTGATCCACCGTGGGCCGCAGCATCATCACTACGCCAGCAAAGCCCGCCATCACGCTCAAAGCGAGCGGGCCTTGTGTCCAAGGGCTGCGACCGTCTTGCGGATTCCAGTTGACCAGTGACCCCCCCACGATGAAGGCGGCCACCCACACGCTGCTCATGTAATTCAAGGTCATCGCAGTGGCAAGCGGTAAGTGCGCAATGGCATAAAACCAGGCGCTGAGCGAGAGCACACCAATCAAGCAGCGCCACAGGTGCATGCCTGGGTAAGGGGTACGCCATGACACCTTTTTTTGCTGCGCAATGATGGCCAAAAAAACAGTGCCCACCAGGCCACGGTAAAACACCAATTCAGCCGAGTTGAAGTGCTCAGAGCCAAACTTGACGCAAACCCCCATGGTGGCAAAAAAGGCAGCACCCAGCAGCATCCACAGGGCTTGCATGTTGCTGGCTTAACTTTGCGCCAAGTTGAGCTTGCCGCGATACCACTCATGGAAGTGCTGCATGCCATCTTCCATGGGGCTTTGATAGGGGCCAATTTCGTTGTCGCCGCGATTCATCAAAGCCTGTCGACCTGCATCCATGCGTTCGGCAATTTCGTCGTCTTCGATGCATGTTTCCATGTAGGCGGCTTGCTGAGCCTCGACGAATTCGCGCTCGAAGGCGGCAATTTCCTCGGGGTAGTAGAACTCCACCATATTCAGTGTCTGCGTCGGACTGATTGGATGAAGCGTGGAGACGGTCAACACATGGGGATACCACTCCACCATGATGTGCGGGTAGTAGGTGAGCCAAATGGCACCGCGCTCGGGCAATTTCCCGTGACGGTATTTGAGCAGCATGTCGTGCCAGGTTTGATAGACGGGTGAGCCAGGTTTGCCAAAACCTTGAGAGACTCCCACAGTTTGTACCGAATAGTTGTCTTTGAATTCCCAGCTCAGGTCATCACAGGTCACAAACTGGCCCAGCCCGGGGTGGAAAGGGCCGACATGGTAGTCCTCTAAGTAAACCTCAATGAAGGTCTTCCAGTTGTAGTTGCAGGTATGCAGTTCTACGCGGTCAAGGGCAAAGCCATTGAAATCTAAGATGGCCCTTGGGCCCATGTTGGCTAAGTCGGCCTCGATGTCAACGCCGTTGTCTTCAAACAGCAAGCCGTTCCATTCGCGCAGCTTGTAGTTGTTGAGGTTGAGGCATGGGTCTTGCGAAAAGTGGGGAGCGCCCAGCAGCTCGCCTGAGGGGGCATACGTCCAGCGGTGCAAAGGGCAGACGATGTTGCCGCCCGCAGACCCAGGGGCTTGGGTGTGGAGTGAGCCACGGCCCTTGAGCATCACCGCTTGACGATGTCGACACACGTTAGATATCAGCTCAACACCCTTGGTTGAGCGCACGAGGGCACGCCCTTCGCTCTCGTGGGGTAAAGCGTAGTAGTCGCCCATATGGGGCACGGCAAGTTGGTGGCCCACATAACGGGGCCCTTGCTGAAAGATGGTCTCCAGTTCGCGCTGAAAAAGCGCCTCGTCAAAGTAACTGGTAACTGGTAGTTGGCTATGCGCCTGCTGCAGTTGAAGACTTAAATCAGACATGGGTGACCTGACCTAAAGACTCCCCACAGGGAGAAAAGTGAAAATAAATTGACCTGTTGGTCAATGAGGGAGAGCTATTGTACCCAAGGGCTGTGACAGGGGGACTGATGCGTCCTAAAATGCCTGATTATTTGACACATCTCAACACGGATTTCGTTCACCATGACCCAGGCCCCCAATAAACCAAGCGGCGCAGACACGGCGCCTGTCAGCTATGAGGCTGCATTGAAAGAACTGGAGAGCTTGGTGCAACAAATGGAGTCGGGCCAATTGCCCTTGGCTGATTTGTTGTCGGGCTACCAACGCGGCGCAGAACTTTTGGGTTACTGCCGTTCGCAGTTGGACGCGGTCGAGCAGCAAATCAAAGTGCTCGACAACGGTGCTTTAAAAGCTTGGATGCCCACGTGAACACGACCTTCACTTCGCCTATGACGCCATCGCAGTTAGACCAATGGAGCCACCATTGGCTGGCCATTGTGGAGGATGCGCTGTCCAACTGGATCAGCCCCGAGGCGCCTGCCAGCTTGGGTCTTGCCATGCGCTACGCGGTGCTTGATGGTGGCAAGCGTTTGCGCCCCTTGTTGGTGTTGGCTGCGCGTGAGGCGGTTGCCCATGGCACGAACGACCCAGCGCTGGACGAGGCCGCATTAAGAGCGGCTTGCGCTGTTGAACTCATACACGCTTACTCATTGGTTCACGACGACATGCCCTGCATGGACAACGATGTGTTGCGCCGTGGCAAGCCCACCGTGCATGTGCAGTTTGGTGAAGCACAAGCCTTGTTGGCGGGTGATGCTTTGCAGGCCTTGGCCTTTGAATTTCTCACGCCCGATGCATCGGCTATTCCTGACAGCGTACAAGCGCGTTTGTGTCGTTTGTTGGCAGTCTCTGCTGGACACGCAGGCATGGCTGGCGGTCAAGCCATTGACTTGGCCAGCGTTGGCAAGGCCTCGACCTTGACCGAGGACCAATTGCGTCACATGCACCGCCTCAAAACTGGCGCTTTGCTGGAAGCCAGCGTCATGATGGGCGCGGCTTGCGCTGACGTCACCCCGCAAGTCTTGACGGGTCTCAAGCGCTATGGACAAGCCTTAGGATTGGCCTTTCAGGTGGTGGACGATATTTTGGACGTTACCGCCGATTCAGCCACCTTGGGTAAAACTGCTGGAAAAGACGCGGCAAATGACAAACCCACCTATGTATCGTTGTTGGGTTTAGACGAGGCCAAGTCTTATGCTCACTCTTTGCTGCGTGAGGCGTTGGACGCCTTGCACAGCACAGGCCTCACACACGCCCACACCCTGGCTGCACTGGCCGAGCGCGTGGTGAACCGTCACACTTAAACACCCATGTCACATTTGCTGCAAACCATCAATTCACCCGCCGACTTGCGCGCATTGCCGCGCCAACAGTTGCCTGCACTGGCCGATGCGTTGCGTTTGTTTTTGCTCAACAGCGTGGCCAAAACCGGTGGACACCTGAGCTCTAACCTTGGCACGGTCGAGTTGACGGTCGCTTTGCACTATGTGTTCAACACACCCCACGATCGCATCGTCTGGGATGTGGGCCACCAAACCTATCCCCACAAAATTTTGACGGGCCGCCGTGAACAAATGGGCACTTTGCGCCAACGTCATGGCTTGAGCGGCTTTCCGCGTCGTGACGAAAGTGAATACGACGCCTTTGGCACCGCCCACTCATCCACCAGCATTTCGGCAGCCTTAGGCATGGCCATTGCGGCCCAACAAAAAGGCGAACAACGCCACGCGATTGCCGTGATTGGTGACGGCGCGATGACTGCGGGCATGGCCTTTGAGGCTTTGAACAACGGGGGGGTGTCTACCGCGAAGTTGCTGGTCATCTTGAACGACAACGACATGTCCATCAGCCCGCCTGTGGGCGCGCTCAACCGTTACTTGGCGCAGTTGATGAGCGGTAAGTTTTACGCCACAGCCAAAGAGGTCGGCAAGCAAGTGCTCAAGGGCGCACCACCTTTGTTTGAGTTGGCCAAGCGCTTTGAGGAGCACGCCAAAGGCATGGTGGTGCCTGCGACCTTGTTTGAGAAATTTGGTTTCAACTACATCGGCCCCATCGACGGGCACGACCTCGATTCACTCATTCCCACGCTTGAAAACATCAAGCATTTAGAAGGCCCACAGTTCCTGCATGTGGTCACTAAAAAAGGGCAAGGCTATAGCCTTGCTGAAGCCGATCCTGTGGCCTACCACGGACCAGGCAAATTTGATCCCGCGGTGGGTTTGGTGCCCTCCACAACAAAGGCCAAAACCACCTTCACGCAGGTGTTTGGGCAATGGCTGTGCGACATGGCTGCGCAAGACCCGAGGTTGGTTGGCATCACGCCTGCCATGCGCGAAGGCTCGGGCATGGTGGCGTTTCACTCACGATTTCCTGAGCGCTACCACGATGTAGGGATTGCTGAGCAACACGCCGTGACCTTTGCCGCAGGCTTGGCTTGCGAAGGTTTGAAGCCTGTTGTGGCTATTTATTCCACCTTCTTGCAACGTGCCTATGACCAAGTGATTCATGATGTCGCTCTGCAAAAGTTGCCCATGTTGCTGGCACTGGACCGTGCGGGCATCGTCGGTGCAGATGGCGCGACACATGCTGGTTTGTATGACATTCCATTCCTGCGTTGCATTCCTAATGTCAGTGTGGCTTGCCCCGCCGACGAAAACGAGTGCCGTCAATTGTTGACCACTGCTTACCAACAAGACCATTGCGTGGCGGTGCGTTACCCGCGCGGTGCAGGTGTGGGGGTGACGGTCCAGGCTGGCCTTGACGCCTTGCCTTTTGGCAAAGGCGAGCTGCGCCGCAAAGGCCAGCGCATCGCCATCCTGGCTTTTGGCACACTGCTTTTTCCCGCGTTACAAGCGGCCGAGGCACTCAATGCCACGGTCGTGAACATGCGTTGGGCCAAGCCACTGGACACCGAGTTGCTCGCGCAGATGGCCGCCACACACGACGCCTTGGTCACGGTTGAAGAGGGCGCGGTGATGGGCGGTGCAGGCTCTGCCGTGTTGGAAGCTTTGCAAGACTTGCAGCAACCCAAACCTGTCTTGGTGTTGGGTATTGGCGATGTATTCACTGAGCATGGCGATCCGGCAATGCTGCTTGCCGAGTTGGGACTGGATGCTGCAGGCATTCAATCCGCCATCGAAAAGCGTTTTGCAACGCTTTTGAATTAAGTTCGCCTTGAAGTAATTTCAAGCCCTGGGAAGAATTTTGTAATTCATTGGCTTCGGGGGAAAACCCGCGCACCTTGGGGTGCTGGCAACTGCCTACAATGCGCCATCGTTGAGGGAAGATGCTTGACAAAAGCGCCCCCTCAGGATTCGTTTCAACAACTCATGGGAGTCTCATATGGACCGTCGTTCCGTTATTAAAAATGCAGGTATCGCTGGTGTTTTGGCCGCTGGTGCCGCCCCCGCAGTACATGCCCAACAGCAAGCCAACGTGCGTTGGCGCTTGGCCTCGAGCTTTCCAAAGTCCCTCGACACCATCCATGGTGCCGCTGACACGTTCGCTAAGGCTGTCAAAGCCATGTCGGGCGGCAAGTTCGAAATCTCGGTGCATGCAGCTGGCGAAATCATGCCTGCATTTGGCGTGGTCGACGGTGTACAACAGGGCTCTATCGAAATGGCTCACACAGCCCCTTACTACTTCTTTGGTAAGGATGAGACCTTTGCCTTGGGTTGCGCCATTCCCTTTGGCTTGAACAGCCGTCAAATGACCGCTTGGATGTACGAAGGCAACGGTTTGAAGCTGATGCGCGAGTTTTATGCCAAGTACAACATTGTCAACTTCCCAGGCGGCAACACAGGTGCTCAAATGGGCGGCTGGTTCCGCAAAGAAATCAAATCTTTGGCTGACCTCAAAGGCTTGAAGTTCCGTATTGGTGGCTTTGGCGGTAAGGTGATGGAGCGTTTGGGCGTTGTGCCACAAAACATTCCTGGCGGTGATATCTACCCCGCTTTGGAAAAAGGCACCATCGACTCAGCCGAGTGGATTGGCCCTTATGACGATTTGAAATTGGGCTTTAGCAAAGTGGCGCCTTTCTACTACTACCCAGGTTTCTGGGAAGGTGGCCCACAGTTGGACTTCTTCATCAATGACAAAGCATTTGCGGCCTTGTCACCTGAATACAAGGCCATTGTGGAAGCCGCTGCCGCCATGGCACACACCGACATGCAAGCCAAGTACGATGCTCGCAATCCTGCTGCCTTGAAGCAGTTGGTGGGTTCTGGCACCAAGTTGCGCGAGTTCCCCAAAGACGTGATGGCAGCTGCATTCAAAGAGTCGATGGCTTTTTACAACGAGATCTCTGCCAAGAATGAAAACTGGAAAAAGGTGTACGCCGATTACTCAAAATTCCGTGCTGAATCCAACTTGTGGTTCCAGTTCACTGAGATGAAGTTTGACCAGTTCATGCAAAAGCAAAAGCTGTAATTCAGCAGTCGCTTGACCACAAAAAACCGCGCCTCGGCGCGGTTTTTTTATGGGTTGATGCGCAGCAGTTAGCTAGCCCGCTTTAAAACTTACGAAATGCAGAAAGCTCTGCACTCAGACGTTGGCACTCTTGCTGCACCTGAGCGCTGCTCACATAAAACACCGCAAACTTACCCGCCAAGGTGCGCACATAAAAGCGCGGTGCCAGCAACCATTCCAAGCCGCGGATGCGGATGAGTTTGGCGTAGGCCAACTCGTCGTAGCGCATGTGTTTGTCCCAAATCCATGTTTGATGAATGCCTGTGGCATCGAGGCGGGAGTGGCTGAACATGACATGCCAAGTGGTCCATGCCAGTAAGCTCCAACCCAATACAAACCAACCCGCAGCGCGCAGGCCGTCTAGGCCAGTGTCACCGCCAAACTTGCCTTGTTGCCACAGGCTGAGTAGCCAATAGCCAGAACCGAGCAGGGTGGCCCAAGTGATCGCCTGGAACGCGCGAGAGAAAGCAGGGCCTTCGAGCGGATCCGTGCTGGGAAGAAACACAAAAGGCTGAGGACCCAATGGGGCCAGCGGGGCTGCAGCTGAGTCAGCGTTCAGGGTTGGATCAGGTGTAGACATAGGGGGATGCTTTGTGCTGGCAAGAAAAAGCCCCTCACGGGGATACCGGAGGGGCTGGTCTTAGAACAGATGTTATTTCTTAAACAAGTCTTCTACACGCTTTTGTTCTTCGGCAGCACTTTCCCCTGCAGAGGGCTTAGCACCGTCGAGTTTGAGTTCGGCTTCGGGCACTTCTTGCTCGGTGGGCATTTCAATGACCACTTTGTCGAGGTCGATCTTTTCTTCTTTGTCTAAGAACATGGTCACGGTCTCGGGCACGAAGATCACGATCACGACCAAGATGAGTTGCATGATCACCCATGGAATGGCACCCATGTAGATGTCGTTGGACTTGACGGGTTTGTCGATGCGGCCCTCTTTGAACAGCGTGTCTGCAATGCCGCGCAAATAAAACAGCGCAAAGCCAAAGGGTGGATGCATGAAGCTGGTTTGCATGTTCACGCATAAAAGCACACCAAACCACACCATATCAATGCCCATCTTATCTGCCACAGGCCCGAGCATCGGCAAGATGATGAAGGCGATTTCAAAGAAGTCTAAGAAGAAGGCCAAGAAGAAGATGAAGATGTTCACCACGACCAAAAAGCCCACTTGGCCACCAGGTAAGCCGGTCAGCAAATGTTCAACCCACTTGGCGCCGTCCACACCCTGGAACACCATCGAGAATACGCGTGAGCCGATCAAGATGAATACCACCATGGCGGTCAGACGCATGGTGCTGTTCATGGCATCCCAAATCAGGTGTCTGTCCAAACGGTTATGGATGGCCGCCAAGATCAAGGCGCCCACGCAGCCCATCGCACCCGCTTCGGTGGGGGTGGCGATAGCCGTGTCAATGCCAGGCAAGCCGCCCATGGAGCCCAACACGGCGAAGATCAAGAAGGCCGATGGGATGATGCCGCGCAAGCATTTCATCCACAGGTGGAAACCGTCAGCCGTGCGGGCTTCTTTAGGAATGCCAGGCACATGCTCAGGCTTGATGATGCTCAAACCAAAGGTGTAGAGGGCGAAGATCCCGACTTGCAAGATCGAAGGTCCCCAAGCGCCCTTGTACATGTCACCCACGGAGCGGCCAAGCTGGTCAGCCATCACCACCAACACGAGAGACGGCGGCACCAACTGGGTGATCGTGCCAGATGCGGCCAACACGCCCGTGGCGTAACGCATGTTGTAGCCGTAGCGAATCATCACGGGCAGAGAGATCAAAGCCATGGCAATCACTTGGCCAGCCACCGTTCCGGTGATCGCGCCCAAGATGAAACCCACGATGATGACCGAGTAGCCCAAGCCACCTCGCACAGTGCCAAACAACTGACCCATGGAGTCGAGCATGTCTTCGGCCAGACCACACTTTTCAAGAATGGCGCCCATGAAGGTGAAGAAGGGGATGGCCAGCAGCAAGTCGTTGCTCAAAATGCCAAAAATATTCAATGGCAAGTTGGACATGAAACTGGCGGGGAACCAGTCCATGCTGATGGCGAAGAGTCCACACGCCAAACCTAAGAACGACAGCGAGAACGCCACGGGGAAACCAATCAACATTGTCAGCACCAGGCCGACGAACATGATGGGTGCGAAGTTTTCCATTTGCATGATCATGCGTCCTTATTGCACTGGCTTTTCGTAGTGCGTGTCCATTTCAAACTTGCCTTGCAAGTAGGACACGCGCTTGATAATTTCGCTCACACCTTGCAGGAACATCCAAGCAAAGCCCAAGGGGAGAAGCAGCATGGCGGGCCAACGAATCAGGCCACCGGCGTTGCTCGACATTTCATTGGTCACGAACATCTTCAGAAACAGGGGAAAGCTCAACCAAGCCAACATGCCCATCACAGGCAATAAGAAGACAACCAAGCCAAACAAATCAACATAAATCGGAGCCTTGCCTTTGAGCTTGCCGTAGAACAAGTCCACACGCACGTGTTCGTTGAGTTTGAGCACCAAAGGTGCGCCCAACATCACGGTCGCAGCAAATAAGTACCACTGAATTTCAAGCCAACCGTTTGAGCTCAGATCAAAGCCGTAACGAATGAACGCGTTACCTGCCGAAATCAGTGCCGCTGCCAATACGCCAAATGCCGCCACATGGCCAAATTGCTCACTGATGCGGTCAACGCCTAATGCAAATTTAAGAAGTTTTGACACTGCGTGCCTCCGTTTTTTGCCAACCTGTGATGGTACCAATACATTGGCTTTGTCAGCCCAGGTTGGACTGAAGATTTAGGAGATCATTTGAAAAAAGTTCAAACCAAACAAAGGGTATTAACTGATTTTCTTGGCGCGTTTGAATGTCCACCAAGGCAATCGCTGACTCAGAGATTGGACCTCGCCGCAATGCTGGGTTTGGTAGCCAGGAAGGGCATTCAGTCGTTGCTTCCAATCAGGCGCTTGCAAGTAGTTTCTCAAAGCTTGCGTTGCGGGCGTGTCGAGGGCTGATTTGAGGCAGACCAAATGAAATTCTTCTTGTATCAAAGGGACAAAACCAAGTCCCCGTGCCTGCGCGGTGCTTTCAATGCCCAAGCCCACATCGCAGCGTCCCGATGCGATGGCCTCGGCCAGAGCCGTGTGGGACGGTTCTTCATCGGGCCAGTTGTTCAAGTCGCGCAAGTTCAATTGGGACTGCGCGAGTAAGTCGTCTAGCAGCACGCGCGTTCCCGTGCCAGGGCTGCGCTGGACGAAACGAGCTTGCGTGTGGACCACATCTGCCAAGCTGAGCAGTTTGAGTGGATTGCCAGCGCCGGTGATGAGGCCTTGTGAGCGTGTGGCAAAATCAATGATTTTGTGCAAGCCTGGTTTTAGCATGTCACGATAGGCCTTGGCCGCATGTGATTTGTCGGTGGGTTGGCATTGCGTGTGAAAACCCGCCAAGGTGCAGCGACCTTCGTTGAGGGCGCGAATCGCATCCACGCTGCCACAAAATCGAATATCTAAATGCAGGCCCTCACTGGCCGCATGCTCACGCAAACGGGGCAGGGCATCGTCATGGCTGGCGTACATCGTCAACACATGCGCGTCTGGGTCAAAGGCGACCGCAAAGGTCCGCTCAAGATCTGCTCGCAAGGCTTGGAGTTGCGGTGCCAAGCGAGCTTGGGTTTGTCGCTCTGCCCACATGAGCTTGTCACCAAATTCTGTCAGCTTAGCCGATTGACCTTTTTCCCAAATGATGAGCTCGTGTCCCAAGACATCTTCCCAGCGTTTGAGTTCACCCCAGACATGGCGGTAAGACAGGTTGAGCTCGCGGGCGGCCGCAGAAATAGAACCCTGATGCGCCACTGCTTGCAACAAGTCCATCAAGGGGTGGCGCAGCAGCGTCGCCTCATGACCTGTCGTCGGGTCGTTGTCATCTCGGTGCTGCAGTGTGTAGTGAAGGCTGACGCTATGCACAAATTTACATATGTTCGGGTATTGGGTAGCTCAGTACGATAACTGAACTTTTGATGGATTTATGACGACGTTTACCGATACCGCGCTCAGGGCGCTTGAATTACTGACCGAATTAGACCCCTTGCTTTGGTCCATAGTGGCTCGCTCACTGTGGGTGAGCGTATTGGCCACGGCCATAGCCTGTTGCTTGGGTGTGGTCCTGGGCGCATGGTTGGGTGTGGCGCGCTTTGTCGGGCGTGATGTGATTTTGACCGTGCTCAACACTTTGCTGGCACTGCCTTCAGTGGTAGTGGGTTTAGTGGTGTATTTACTGCTCTCGCGCACGGGGCCATTGGGGCATTTGGGTTGGTTGTTCAGCCTCAAGGCGATGGTCTTGGCGCAAGCGCTTTTGGTGCTGCCTGTGGTCACGGCGCTGACGCGTCAATGCGTGGAGGACGCCGAACGCAATCACGGCGAGCAATTGAAGTCCTTGGGCGCTAAGCCTTGGCTGCGCAGTGTGTTGTTGGCGTGGGACGAGCGTTACGCCTTGCTCACTGTGCTCATCGCGGCATTTGGACGTGCCATTTCAGAAGTGGGAGCGGTGATGGTGGTGGGTGGCAATATCGAAGGCTTCACCCGCGTCATGACCACGGCTATTGCGCTGGAAACCAGCAAAGGCGATTTACCTTTGGCGCTGGCCTTGGGACTGGTGCTGATGAGTGTGGTGTTGCTGTTGAATGTGTTGATTTCTTTGCTGCGTCGCTGGCGACAACGTCTCGACGGTGCAGGCACTGACCCAGTGCAAGGGGTGCTGGCTGTCTCTTATACACATCTGACGCTGCCGACGATCGCATAAGTGT